>JAHECC010000168.1 GCA_024641965.1 Rubrivivax sp. | reverse complement strand
CGCCGCCGGGAATCGGGTGCAGCATCGGCGTTTCGACTTCCAGGAAGGCATGCTCGACCATGTAGTTGCGGATCGAGCTGAGGGCCTTGCTGCGCGCCACGAAGCGTGCGCGCGCCTGCTCGTCGGTAATCAGGTCGACATAACGCTGGCGGTATTTCTGCTCCTGGTCGCTCATGCCATGGAACTTGTCGGGCAGCGGGCGCAGGCTCTTCGTCAGCAACCGCACGCGGGTCGCCTTGACGCTCAGCTCGCCGGTCTTTGTACGGAAGAGCGTGCCTTCGCAGCCGAGGATGTCGCCCAGGTCCCAGTGCTTGAAGGCGGCCAGCGCCTCAGGCCCGACCATGTCCTGCGTGATGTAAAGCTGGATGCGGCCATGCGTGTCGCCGAAGGAGCCATCCTGCAGCGTGGCAAAGCAGGCCTTGCCCATCACGCGCTTGAGCATCATGCGTCCGGCCACCGCCACCTTCACCTGCTGCGGCTCCAACTCGTCGTTCGGCACCTGGGCGTAGCGGTGGTGCAGTTCGGCGGCGTGGTGGCGCGGCTTGAAGTCGTTGGGGAAGGGTGCGCCCTGGGTGCGCAGCGCGGCGAGTTTCTCGCGCCGTTCGGCGATCAGCTGGTTGGTGTCCACGGGCACGGCGCCAGTGTCGACGGGGGGAGTGGTTTTCATTGGGTGCCGCAGCGTGACAATCTGCGTGGATTCTAGGAGCCCCGGGCTTCACGGCCCGGGCCACACCGGGGGCTCGGCGATAATCCGCCGCTGCGCCGCCTGCCGCGGGCGTCGACCGTCCATTCGGGTCCCGCATTCCATGCACATCCGCCGCCCCCCGATCAGCGACCGCAAGATCCGTTTCGCCCTCGTCGGTTGCGGCCGCATCGCGCAGAATCATTTCGAGGCCTTGCAACAGCATGCTGCAGACGCCGAGTTGGTGGCCGTGTGCGACACCGATCCCGCGGCGCTGCGCGCGGCTGTGCAGCGCACGCAGGCGCCGGGCTTCGGCTCGTTGACCGAGCTGCTGGCCACATCGAAGCCTGACTGCGTGGTGTTGGCCACGCCCAGCGGCTTGCACGCGCAGCAGGCCAAGGAGGTCGCCGCGACCGGCGCTGACGTGATGACCGAGAAGCCGATGGCCACACGCTGGAGCGACGGGCTGGCGATGGTGCGCGCCTGCGACGAAGCAGGCGTGCGCCTGTTCGTCATCAAGCAGAACCGCCGCAACCGCACCTTGCAATTGCTGCGCCAGGCGCTGCAGAAGAACCGCTTCGGCCGCATCCACATGGTTACCGTCAACGTCTTCTGGACGCGCCCGCAGGCCTATTACGACAGCGCCGCCTGGCGCGGCACGTGGGAGTTCGACGGCGGTGCGTTCATGAACCAGGCCAGCCACTACGTCGACCTGCTCGACTGGCTGATCGGCCCGGTGGAAAGCGTGATGGCCTACACCGGCACGCTGGCGCGGCGCATCGAGGTCGAGGACACCGGTGTCGCCGCGCTGCGCTGGCGCAACGGCGCGATGGGTTCGGTCAACGTGACGATGCTCACCTGGCCGAAGAACCTGGAAGGCTCGATCACGATCCTGGGCGAGAAGGGCACGGCGCGCGTGGGCGGCGTGGCGGTGAACAAGATCGAGCATTGGGAATTTTCCGAGCCCGACGACATGGACACGCAGCTCGACGCGGCCAGCTACCAGACGACCTCCGTCTATGGCTTCGGCCATCCGCTGTACTACGAAGGCGTGATCCGCTCGCTGCGCGAGGCCGGCGCGCCGGAGATCGACGGCCGCGAGGGCCTGAAGTCGCTGGAGCTGCTGATCGCGATGTACCTGTCGGCGCGCGACGGCAAGCGGGTCAACCTCCCGCTGGCGTATTGACGCCATGGCCACGACGATCCACCACACGGCGGTCGTCGATGACGGCGCGCAGCTCGGCGACGGCTGCAGCGTCTGGCACTTCGTGCATATCAGCGCCGGCGCGCGCATTGGCCAAGGCTGCTCATTCGGCCAGAACGTCTTCGTCGGCAACGATGTGCGCATCGGCGACAACGTGAAGATCCAGAACAACGTGTCGGTCTATGACGCGGTGACGCTGGAAGACGACGTCTTCTGCGGCCCGAGCATGGTCTTCACCAACGTCTACAACCCGCGCGCCGCAGTGGCGCGAAAGGCCGAGTACCGGCGCACGCTGGTGAAGCGCGGCGCCACGCTCGGCGCCAACTGCACCGTGGTCTGCGGCATCACCATCGGCGCGCATGCCTTCGTCGGTGCCGGTGCCGTGCTCAACCGCGACGTGCCCGACTTTGCGCTGATGCTGGGCGTGCCGGCGCGGCAGACCGGCTGGATGAGCCGCTTCGGCGAGCGCCTGCCGCTGCCGCTGCAGGGCCAAGGCGAGGCACGGTGCCCGCACACCGGGGACCGCTACGTGCTCGACGGCCCTCAGGTGCGGCTGCAGCCCGCAATGGGGGTCGCATGAACGTGCCCGACCTGGCTGCGCCGCTGCCCTTCACCGACCTGCGCGCGCAGTACCTGGCGCTGCACGACAGCATCCATGCGCGTTTGCAGCGTGTGCTCGACCATGGCCAGTACATCATGGGCCCGGAGGTCGGGGAACTGGAGAAGCGGCTCGCCGGCTTCGTCGGCGTGCGCCACTGCATCGGCGTGGCCAGCGGCACCGAGGCGCTGCTGATCGCGATGATGGCGCTCGATCTGAAGCCGGGCGACGAGGTCATCACCACGCCCTTCACTTTTGCCGCCACGGCAGAGATGATCGTGCTGCTGGGCGGGAAGCCGGTGTTCGTCGATGTCGAGACCGACACCTGCCTGATCGATGCCACGCTGATCGAAGCCGCCATCACGCCGCGCACGCGCGCCATCATGCCGGTCAGCCTGTACGGGCAGGTGGGCGACATGGCCCCCATCAATGCCATTGCCGCACGCCATGGCCTGGCGGTGATCGAGGATGCCGCGCAGAGCTTCGGCGCGATGTACCAGGGTCGCCGCAGCGCCGGCTTGAGCACCTGGGGCGCAACCAGCTTCTTTCCGAGCAAGCCGCTGGGCTGTTATGGCGACGGTGGCGCGCTGTTCACCGACGACGATGCGCTGGCGCAGGCCGCGCGCGAAATCCGTGTGCATGGTCAGAGCGGGCGCTATGTGCACACGCGCGTGGGGGTTGGCGGCCGGCTCGACACCTTGCAGGCGGCGGTGCTGCTGGCCAAGTTCGAGCGCTTCGAGTGGGAACTGCAACGCCGCCGCGAAATTGGTGACCGCTACGGCGAGCTGTTGGCCGGCCTGCCGGGCTTGAAGATGCTGACCATCCGCGGTGATCGCGACTGCGTCTGGGGCCAGTACACCGTGTTCGTCGAGGATCGCGCCGAGGTGCAATCTGCGCTGCAGTCGCTGGGCGTGCCGACTGCGGTGCACTACCCCAAACCCTTGCATCATCAGGCAGCCTATGCAGCGTTTTGCTGTGCGCAGTGCTGCCCGGTCAGCCAAACCGTGGCCGAGAGCGTGCTGAGCCTGCCGATGAGCGCCGACCTGGGCCACGTCGACCAGGAGCGCGTCGTCGCCGCCCTGAAGCGCGCGCTGGCACGGTGAAGCCGCTGCTGCGTGCCAGCGTGACGTTGATGGCCGGTGGGGCCATTGCACAGGCACTGCCGCTGCTGCTGGGACCGCTGCTGACGCGGCTGTACTCGCCGGCGCAGTTCGGTCTGTACCACCTGTTTGCCGCGGTGGCCGCCAACCTCGCGGTGGTGGCCTGCGCGCGCTACGAGCACGCCCTGCCGCTGGCGCGCGATGCCGACGAGGCGAAGGTGCTGAATGCGCTGTGCCGCTGGATCCTGCTCGCGGCGATGGCCGTGTCGGCGTTGCTGGCCTTGGTCTGGGCCATGACCATCGGCGCGATCTGGCCACTGTGGTTGCCGGCCGCGGTGGGGGCGCTCGGGCTGCTGTCGTTGGCCACGCTGTCGGCGATGCGCGAGCAACGCTTTGCGGCGCTGGCCACCAGCCGCGTGCTGCAGCATGGTGGTGGCGCGGCCTTGCAGGCCGTGGCCGGGGCGCTGGGGGCCGGGCTTTGGGGCCTGATCGCCGCTCCCATCGCCGCGGCGTTGATTGCCAGCGCCTGGCTGCGGCCGCGATTGCGTCAAGCCTGGCATGTGCCGCGACAGCAGTTGCAGGCGGTGGCACGCCACCACCGCGACTTCCCCCTGCTGAACACACCGCATGCCTTTCTGGGTGCGTTGCAGGACACGGTGGCCGTGGCCCTGATCGCCGCATGGCAGGGCCCGGCCGCGGCCGGCTTCTGGGGTCTGTCGCTGCGCTACCTGAAGGCCCCGGCCACGCTGGTCGGGGGGGCGGTCTCGCAGGCGCTGTATCCGGCGCTCGCGGCCAGCGGCGGCGCCAGTGCCGAGGCCCGCCAGGCCGTGCGCCGCGTGATGCGCGTGCTGGCGCTGGTGGCGCTGCCCTTGGTCGTCGGCCTGTGGCTGGTTGCGCCCGAAGCCTTCGCCTGGGCCTTCGGCGAAGCCTGGCGCGAGGCTGGCGAGCTGGCGCGTGCGCTGGCCCTGTACATCGGCGTGCACTTCGTCGCCTCGCCACTGTCGGTGGTGACGATGGCCTGGGGCGCGCAGGCCTGGGCGCTGAAGCTGTCGCTGGTCGGCCAGTCGCTGTTCGTCGGCGCGTTGGCCGCCGGGCTGGCCATTGGCGGGCTCAACGCCGCCGGCTGGGCCGTGTCGGGCGCGATGTGCGTCTATTTCGGCTGGTACTTCTGGAAGCTGGCGACCTGGCCCGTTCCAGGTCTCGGCGCTGCGGCGCCACCGGCACCATGAACATCGCGCTGCGTGCCTGGCTCAACCGGCAACGCCGCCACCTGGCGCGCCTGCTGTTCTTTCGCATGCTCTTCGGCGAACGCTCGAGGGGCCGGCTGCTGCCGCACACGCGCATCTCGCCGTCGACCTGCATCGAGCATGAGGAGCGCCTGACGTTGGGCGACCATGTCTTCATCGGCGCCTTCAATTTCATCGAAGCCAGCGGTGGCATCACGCTCGAAGAGGGCGTGCAGCTCACCAGCCATGTGGCCATCGTCACGCACAGTTCGCACCGTGCGCTGCGCCTGCTCGGGCGCGAGTACGTGTGCTGGCAGGGCGAACGACCGGGCTGGGTGGCCGGTGCCGTGTCTATCGGCGCCTACAGCTTCATCGGCCCCCAGGTCGTCATCGAGGCCGGCACGCGACTGGGGCGCGGCTCGCTGGTGCGCGCCGGCAGCATCGTGCGCGGCGAGTTCCCGGATTTCGCTGTGCTCGACGGGCGCCCTGCGGTGGTCGTCGGCGATACGCGCCACGGCGATGAGGCCGTGCTGCAGCGCCACCCCGCGGCGCGCGCGCACTACGCCGCCTGGGCGGCGCGCGACGGGTCCTGAACACGATGCGCCTCGTGCTGTGGGGCGACGGCGAAAGCCCGCACTTGCTGAAGTGGGCGCGGGCCTTGGCACCGCGCGTGGAACTGTGGGCGGCATCGAGCCGGGCCTTCGACGTCGGCTTCGACGCACTCGTGCCGGGTGGGCGCCGGCTGGCGCTGGCCACCACGCCGAACTTCGCCGGTGGCAATGTGGCGCTGCTGCGCCAGTTGCCGCGCCTTGCCCAGTGGCTGCGCGTGGTGAAGCCCGACTGGATCCACGCGCACTACTTGACGTCACACGGCACGCTGGCCTGGCTCGCCACCACCCTGCTCGGCGCGCCGGGGCGGCTGGTCGGCTCGGCCTGGGGCTCGGACGTGCTGGTCACGCCCGAGCGCAGCACTGCGCAGCGCTGGCTGCTGCGGCGCGTGCTGCACGCCTGTGCCTTGAGCACCAGCGATTCGCGCCACATGGCCGAGCGCATGCGCGGCTACGGCGCCGGCGAGGTCATGACCTTTCCCTTCGGGCTGGAGCAATTGCCGGAGCTGCCCGCGGCCAAGGACGACACGCTGTTCTTCGCCAACCGCGGTCTGGAGCCGATCTATGCGCCGTTGCGCGTGATCGAGTGTTTTGCAGCAATTGCACAGCAATGGCCGCAGGCACGACTGGTGGTGGCCAACGACGGCTCGCTGCGCAACGCCGTGCAGACCCGCGCGCGCGAGCTCGGCCTACAGGATCGGGTGCGCCTCGTCGGCCGCCTCGACGCCGATACCCAGGCCGACTGCTACGCCCGCGCGCGCTGGTATCTGAGCCTGCCGCGCAGCGATTCGGTGTCGGTGTCGGTGCTCGAAGCGATGACGCACGGCTGCCTGCCGATCCTGTCCGACCTGCCCGCCAACCGCGAACTGGTGCGCCCGGGCGACAACGGCTGGATCCTCGACGACGACGCGCTGCCTGATGCTCCGTCGTTGAAGGCTTTGCTGGCGCGTGGGCCGGCGATCGCTGCGGCGAACCATGCGTGGGTGCAGCAGCACGCGATGTTCGAACCCTGCGTGCAGCGCTTCGTGCAGCGCTTGAGCGAGTTGCAGGCGGCATGAACATCCTGCTCATCAACCACTATGCCGGCACACCGACGCTGGGCATGGAGTTCCGCCCTTATTACCTGGCGCGCGAATGGGTGCGCCTGGGCCACCGCGTGCAGATCCTGGCCGCCGACTTCTCGCATGTGCGCGCGCACCAGCCTGCCGCGGGCGACGAACTCATCGACGGCATTGCCTACCGCTGGCTGGCCACGCCCCGCTACCGGGGCAACGGAGCGGGCCGGCTGCGCAACATCTGGGCCTTCCTGCGCGTGGTGTGGGCGGATGCGGCGCGGCTGGTGCGCGAATTCAGGCCCGACGTGGTCATCGCCTCCAGCACCTACCCGATGGACATCTGGGTGGCGCGGCGCATTGCGCGGCGCGCCGGTGCGAAGCTGGTGTACGAGGTGCACGACCTGTGGCCGCTGAGCCCGATCGAGCTGTCCGGCATGTCGCCGTACCACCCCTTCATACTGCTCGTGCAGGCCGCCGAAAACGCGGCCTACCGCGACGCCGACGTGGTGGTGTCGATGCTGCCCAAGGTGCAGCAGCACATGGCCGCGCACGGGCTGGACCTGCGCAAGCTGCACATCGTGCCCAACGGCATTGCACTTGACGACTGGCGGGCCGCACCACCGCCGTTGCGCGAGGACATCGCCTCCGGGGCGGTGCAGGCGCGCGCGGCCGGCAGCCTGCTCGTCGGTTACGCCGGCTCGATGGGACTGCCGAATGCGTTGGACACCTTGCTCGATGCCGCCAGCGCGTTGCGCGGCGTGGCCTTGCATTTCATGCTGGTCGGCGACGGCCACGAGAAGGCGCGTTTGGCGCGGCGTGTGGCCGACGAGCAACTGCACAACGTCAGCCTGTTCGAGCCGATCGCGAAGCCGATGATCCCGTCGTTCCTGGCGGGCCTCGACATCGCCTACATCGGCTGGCAACGCGTGCCGATCTACCGCTTCGGCATCGCGCCGAACAAGCTGATGGACTACATGATGGCGGCGGTGCCGGTGCTGCACGGCGTGGAGGCCGGCAACGACCCGGTGGCCGAGGCTGGCTGCGGGCTGACCGTGCCGCCCGAGTCGCCCGAGGCTCTGGTGCAGGGACTGCGACGGCTTGCGGCGCTGGGCATCGACGAGCGTCGCGCCATGGGCATGCGTGGCCGCGACTACGTGCGCCGGCACCACAGCTACGCGGTGCTGGCGCAGCGCTTCATCGACGCGCTGCAGGCGACACGATGACCGAGCCCGCACACGACCCGAACGCAGCGCTGGCCGAGCGCTATGCACGGCGTGGCGATGCCCAGCGCTATCACCCGCTGCAGCCGGATGTGTGGCAAGGCCTGCAGGAGCGCCAGCGCGCCATGCTCGGCCTGTTCGCGCGCGCCGGCTGGGCCGACCTGTCCGCCAGGCGCATCACCGAATTGGGCTGCGGAAGTGGCGGCAACCTGCTCGAACTGCTGCGCCTGGGTGCGCGCGCCGAGAACCTGACGGGGCTGGAGCTGTTGCCCGAGCGGCACGCGCTGGCGCGCCAGGTGCTGCCCGCCGCCACCCGGGTCTGGCAGGGCGACGCGCTGTGTGCGCCGGTGGCGCCGGCCAGCCAGGACATGGTTGTCGTGGCCACGGTGTTCTCGTCGCTGCTCGACGATGCCCATCAGCAGCGGCTGGCCGACGCGGCCTGGTCGTGGCTGGCGCCGGGCGGCGCGGTGCTGTGCTATGACTTCGCGGTGGACAATCCGCGCAACGCGGATGTGCGCGGCGTGCCGATGCGACGCCTGCGCGAACTGTTCCCGCATGCGCAGTTCGTGGCGCGGCGCGTCACGCTGGCGCCGCCGCTGGCGCGTTGGCTGTGCCGTTGGCATCCGGCGCTGTA
>JAHECC010000167.1 GCA_024641965.1 Rubrivivax sp. | reverse complement strand
TCCTTCAACAACCTGATCGACCTGGAACGCGGCATGCGCGCCGAGCCCGACAAGCCGACGCAGATGACGGTGCTGTACCGCAACCGAGACATGATCCAGGGCCTGGTCGGCGGCAAGTGCAAGAAGTGCGGGACGGTGCAATACCCGCGCCAGCGTTATTGCGTCAACCCCGAGTGCAACGCGCTGGACAGCCAGGACGACTACGCATTCGCCGAACGTAACGGCAAGATCATGTCCTACACCGCCGACTCGCTGACCTACAGCCCCGACCCGCCGACCTATTTCGGCATGGTCGCTTTCGATGGTGGCGGGCGCATGCTGATGGACTTCAGCGAGATCGAGGCCGGCAAGATCGACGTCGGCATGGCGGTGCGCATGGTCTTTCGCATCAAGGATGCGGACACGATGCGCGGCTTCGTGCGCTATTTCTGGAAGGCTGTACCAGCCTGAACCCAAGGAGTACATCATGGCAAGCGGAATCAAGGACAAGGTCGTCATCCTCGGCATGGGCTGCTCGAAGTTCGGCGAGCGCTGGGACGCCAACGCGCAGGACCTGATGGTCGAGGCGTTCGAGGAGGCCCTCAAGGACGCCGGCATCGAGCGCAAGCAGATCGAGGCCGCTTGGTTGGGCACGGCGATCGAGGAGCAGCACCTGGGCAAGTCCGCCGTGCCGCTCGCGATGACCTTGCGGCTGCCCTACATCCCGGTGACCCGCGTGGAGAACTACTGCGCCACCGGCACCGAGGCGCTGCGCGGCGCGGTCTATGCGGTGGCCTCGGGCGCGGCCGACATCGCGCTGGCTCTCGGTGTGGAAAAGCTCAAGGACACCGGCTATGGCGGCCTGCCGCAGCGCGGCCGCGGTGCGCTGAACGACTTGTTCTGGCCCAACCTTTCAGCGCCGGGTTCCTTCGCACAACTGGCCACCGCCTACACCAGCAAACACGGCGCGAACAAGGGCGACCTGAAGCGCGCGATGGCGCACATCTCGGTGAAGAGCCATGCCAACGCCGGCAAGAACCCGAAGGCGCACCTGCGCAATGCGATCACGATGGACGACGTGATGAACGCCAGCATGATCGCCGACCCGCTGGGCCTGTACGACTGCTGCGGCGTGTCGGACGGCAGCGCCTGCGCCATCGTCACCACGCCCGACATCGCGCGCGGCCTGGGCAAGACGGACCTGGTCGCGGTCAAGGCGCTGCAGGTGGCGGTGAGCAACGGCGAGGAGGTGCAATACGACAAGTGGGACGGCTCTTACTTCGCCACCACGCGCATTGCCGCGGCACGCGCCTATGCCGAGGCCGGCATCAAGAACCCGCGCGAGCAGGTCTCGCTGGTCGACGTGCACGACTGCTTCTCGGTGACCGAGCTGGTGACGATGGAAGACCTGCAGCTGTCGGCCGAAGGCACGGCGATCCGCGACGTGCTCGACGGCTTCTTCGATGCCGACGGACAGGTGCCGTGCCAGATCGACGGCGGGCTGAAATGCTTCGGCCACCCGATCGGCGCATCGGGGCTGCGCATGGTCTACGAGATGTACCTGCAGCTGTCGGGGCGTGCGGGCGACCGGCAGCGCGCCGCGCCGACCTGGGGCGTGACGCACAACCTGGGCGGCTTCCCGAGCCAGAACGTGGCGGCGATCGCGGTGCTCGGCTCCTACGGAGCCTGATCCTGTGGCACCGACGGACAGCCGCTTCCCCGACATCCGCGATGCGGTGCGTGCACTGTGCACCGACTTCCCCGATGAGTACTTCCGCAAGGTCGATGCGGCGCGTGCCTACCCGGCCGAGTTCGTCGAGGCATTGACGAAGGCCGGCTGGCTGGCCGCGCTGATCCCGCAGGAATTCGGCGGCTCCGGGCTGGGCCTGGCCGAGGCCAGCGTCATCATGGAAGAGATCAACCGCTGCGGTGGCAACGCCGGCGCCTGCCACGGCCAGATGTACAACATGGGCACGCTGCTGCGCCATGGTTCGCCGGAGCAGAAGACCAAGTACCTGCCGAAAATCGCCAGCGGCGAACTGCGGCTGCAGAGCATGGGCGTGACCGAGCCGAGCACTGGCACCGACACAACGAAGATCAAGACCAGCGCGGTCAGGAAGGGCGACCGCTACCTGATCAACGGCCAGAAGGTGTGGATCAGCCGCATCCAGCACAGCGACCTGATGATCCTGTTGGCGCGCACCACGCCGTTGGCCGACGTAGCGAAGAAGAGCGAAGGGCTGTCGATCTTCATCGTCGATCTGCGCGAGGCCATCGGCAAGGGCTTGAGTGTGCAGCCGATCGTCAACATGGTGAACCACGAGACCAACGAGCTGTTCTTCGAGAATCTGGAAGTGCCGGCCGAGAACCTGATCGGCGAGGAGGGCAAGGGATTCAGGTACATCCTCGACGGGTTGAATGCCGAGCGCACGTTGATCGCCGCCGAGTGCATCGGCGACGGCTACTGGTTTGTCGACCGGGTGAGCGAATACGTCAAGGACAGGGTGGTCTTCGGGCGGGCCATCGGCCAGAACCAGGGCGTGCAGTTCCCGATTGCCGAAAGCTACATCGAGGTCGAGGCCGCGAACCTGATGCGCTGGAAGGCCTGCGAGCTTTTCGACGCACATCGGCCCTGCGGCGCCGAGGCCAACATGGCCAAGTACCTGGCGGCGAAAGCGTCATGGGAAGCGGCCAACGCCTGCCTGCAGTTCCACGGGGGCTTCGGCTTCGCCTGCGAATACGACGTCGAGCGCAAGTTTCGCGAGACGCGGCTGTACCAGGTGGCGCCGATCTCGACCAACATGGTGCTGTCTTATATTGCCGAACATGTGTTGGGGTTGCCGCGGTCGTATTGAACAATGACCTCTGCGACGATCAAGCTCTTTCTTCCTCATGGTGACGCCAAGCGCCTGCGCGTGGGCGAAGTCTCCAACTGGACTGGAAAGGCTCTCGCCGCGCCGCGAACTGAACTTGACGATCTGCTTGTTCGGGACGAACTGGAAAGCGCTGGCGTCTACTTCTTGCTTGGCGCCAACGCCGAAACGGGCGGCAGCCTCGCATATATCGGCGAAGCTGAAGTCATCCGCGACCGACTGAGACAGCACAAGGCCAAGGACTTCTGGAACTCGGTCGTCGTCTTTGTCAGCAAGGATGAGAACCTGACCAAGGCGCACATCCGCTACCTCGAGAATCGATTGATCCAGGAGGCCAAGGGCGTCGGTAGATACGCGCTCGAGAACACGAATTCGAGCAATCCAAAGCTACCCGAGTCCGACAGGGAAGACATGGAGGTATTTCTGTCTCGGATTCGACAAGTGCTGCCCGTCCTCGGGTCCGATCTGTTGGCGCCCATCGCTGGTTCGACCAAACCGGCACATCCGCAATCTCTGCTTCTTTGCAAGATCAAGGAGGCTCTCGCAAAAGGACGACGCACGGAAGGTGGCTTTGTTGTGTTCGCCAAGTCGACAGCTGTTCTGAAGATTCGACCCTCCGCTGAAACCCAGTATCCGAATACTGTGGCCCTTCGGACAAGACTCATCAAAGACGGCACATTGATTGTGCGGGATGGGCTGTACGTTTTCGCCAAGGACGTGGAGTTCACGAGCCCGAGCGCCGCTGCGGCGGTTATTCATGGAGGTAGTGCGAACGGGCTAACTGCCTGGAAGGACGAATCTGGCAGGACGCTCAAGGACATCGAGGGCGCATGAAGCCGTGGGCTGTTTGGCCGGTGTTGCTTCGTGTTACGGACTGATTCAGCCTGTCGATGAACTTCTCTCCCACCGACGACCAGCAGCGCATCCGCGACGCGGTGCTCGAGGCGTGCCGCCCCTTCGACGACGCCTACTGGCTGCAGCGCGACCGCGAAGGAGGCTTCCCCGAAGAGCTTTATCGTGCGATGGCCGACGGCGGCTGGCTCGGCATCTGCATCCCCGCCGACTACGGCGGCTCGGGCCTGGGCCTGATGGAAGCGGCGACGATGATGCGCGCCGTCAGCGAGAGCGGCGCCGGCATGTCGGGCGCGTCGGCGCTGCACATGAACATCTTTGGGCTGAATCCCGTCGTGGTGTTCGGCAGCGAGGAGCAAAAGCAGCGCATGCTGCCGCCCATCGTCGCGGGTCAGGCAAGGGCCTGCTTCGCGGTGACCGAACCGAACACCGGCCTGAACACCACGCAGTTGAAGACGCGCGCCGTGCGCCATGGCGACCACTATGTCGTCGACGGCGCCAAGGTGTGGATCTCGACCGCGCAGGTGGCCGACCGCATGCTGCTGCTGGCACGCACCACGCCGCTGGACGAAGTGACGCAGCCGGCGCAGGGCCTGAGCCTGTTCTATACCGCGCTCGACCGCAGGCATGTGCAGGTGCGCGAAATTGACAAGATGGGCCGCAAGTGCATCGACTCGAACGAACTGTTCATCGAAGGCCTGCAGATCCCGGTCGAAGATCGCATCGGCGACGAAGGCCGTGGCTTCGACTGCATCCTGCACGGCATGAACCCCGAGCGTGTGCTCATCGCTTCTGAGGCCGTGGGCCTGGGCCACCTGGCCTTGTCGCGCGCGGCCGCCTACGCCAAGGAGCGCATCGTCTTCAATCGCCCGATTGGCCAGAACCAGGCCATCCAGCATCCGCTCGCCGCCAACTGGATGGCGCTGGAAGCCGCCTGGTTGATGACCTGCAAGGCCGCGTGGCTGTACGACCAGGGCCAACCCTGCGCGGCCGAGGCCAACGCCGCCAAGTACCTGGCCGGCGAGGCCGCGTACGATGCCTGCCAGCAGGCGGTGATGACGCACGGTGGCTTTGGTTACGCCAAGGAATACCACGTCGAACGCTACCTGCGCGAAAGCCTGATCCCGCGCATCGCGCCGATCAGCCCGCAGCTGGTACTGTGCTACATCGCCGAGAAGGTGCTCGGCCTGCCGAAGTCCTATTGATGATCGAATCCTTGTCCTTGAGCCAGATCCCCGCGTCGGCCGAAGCGCTGCGCCCCGCCGTGCGCGCGTTCCTCGACGAAGCGCTGCACGGAAAGCCGATGGACCGGCTGGCACGCTCGTGGATGGGCTTCGACGCCGAATTCAGCCGCGCACTGGCCAAGCAGGGCTGGGTCGGATTGACGCTGCCCGCGCAGTACGGTGGCGGCGGCAAGGACGCCTTTCACCGCTTCGTGCTGGCCGAGGAACTGCTGTGCCGTGGTGCGCCGGTGTCGGCGCACTGGATCGCCGACCGGCAAAGCGGCCCGCTGATCCTGAAGTACGGCACCGAGGCGCAGAAGAACTTCTTCCTGCCGAAAGTCGTCAAGGCAGAGGTCTTCTTCTGCATCGGCATGAGCGAGCCGCAAGCCGGCTCGGATCTGGCCGGGCTGCGCACGCGGGCGACGAGGACGGCCGATGGCTGGCTGCTGAAGGGCCAGAAGCTGTGGACCACCAACGCGCACAAGGCCCACTACATGATTGCGCTGGTGCGCACCAGCGGCAGCCCTGAAGACCGGCACAAGGGTCTGTCGCAACTGATCGTCGACCTGTCCTTGCCCGGCATCACCATCCGCACCATCGGCGACTTGAGCGGCGACGCGCATTTCAACGAGGTGTTCTTCGACGACGTGTTGCTGCCCGCCGATGCCATCGTCGGCGCGGAGGGCGAGGGCTGGGCGCAGGTCACCGCCGAACTGGCCTACGAACGCAGCGGGCCCGAACGCATCTACGGCAGCCTGCTGCTGTTCGACGCGTGGCTGGAGCACCTGCGCAGCTTGGTGGCGCCGTCGCCGGCCGATGTGGCGCTGGTGGGGCGGCTGTTCGCTCAGCTGCTGCCGCTGCGCGAGATGTCGCTGGCGCTGACCGCCAAGCTCGCCGCTGGCGAAAGCCCGGTGATCGAGGCCGCACTGGTCAAGGACCTGGGCACCGAGTTCGAACAGGCCATTCCCAACCTGCTGGCCGACGCGCTGCATGCCGACCCGCTGCTCGAACGCCCCGAGATGCTGCTGCGCACGCTGGCCTACGTGCTGCAGGTGTGCCCGAGTTTTTCGCTGCGCGGCGGCACGCGCGAGATCCTGCGCGGCGTGATCGCGCGTGGGCTGGGGCTGCGCTGATGGACACGATGTTTGCCGATTCGCTGGCCCGCCTGCTCGCTGCACATTGCACGCCGGCCGTCGTGCGCGAGGCCGAGCGCATGCACGCGGCCGATGCGCTGTGGGCCGAGATCGACGCCTCGGGCTTTCTCGATGCCTTGGTCGAGGAATCCGCTGGCGGCGCGGGGCTGGGGCTGCGCGGCGGCTTCGACCTGTTGCTGCTGTGCGGGCGTCATGCCGTGCCGCTGCCCTTGGCGCAGACCTTTTGGCTGCGTGCGCTTCTGGCGCGCGCGGGCGTCGCCGCGCCCCCAGGGCGGCTGACGCTCGCTCCGCAGGTCAGCGTTGCTGCCGATGGCTCCATACATTGCCAGGGCCTGCCCTTCGGCCTGGTGGCCGACTGGGTGCTGGTGCCGATGCCATCGTTTGCCGTCCTGCTGCCCCTGGCCGCCGCCGAGTGCCGTGACACCGGCGTGCACGGCAGCCTGCAGGCACACTGTGCCTGGTCGGTGCGGCCAGACACCGCGATCGAGGTGAACGCCGATGTGCCCTGGCTGCACGCCGGTGCCTTGCTCACGGCCGCGCTGATGGCCGGCGCCATGGAGCAGGTGCTCGAGGTCACGCTGGCCTATGCCAACGACCGCGCCCAGTTCGGCAAGCCGATCGGCCGCTTCCAGGCCGTGCAGCAACAGCTGGCGGTGATGGCCGAGCAGGCGTTTGCCGCGCGCATGGCGGCCGAACTCGGCTGCGCCGACGCAGGCATCGGCGTGAACCCGTTGCGCGCGGCCGTGGCCAAGGCGCGCGCCAGCGAGGCGGCCGAGAAGGTGGCGGCGATCGCACACGCGGTGCATGGCGCCATCGGCGTGACGGCCGAATTCGACTTGCAGATCTACACGCGCCGGCTGCAGGAATGGCGTGGCGACTTCGGGTCGCAGGCCTACTGGCACACGCATATTGGCGCCGCGTTGCTCGCCGCACCCCAGCACTCGACACTGAGCTTTCTTCTGCAACAGACACCACCCGCAAGTCCATGAGCCACTTCCTGAACTACGAACAACAAGGCGCCATCGTCACGCTGACGATGAACGCACCCGAAGTGCGCAACGCGCTCACTGGCAACACGGCGGTGGACGAGTTCGTGGCCGCGGTCGAGCGCATCAACGCCGACAAATCCGTGCGCGTGATGATCCTCACCGGTGCCGGTACGGTGTTCTCGTCGGGCGGCAATGTCAAGGACATGAAACGCTTCACCGGCGATGGCATCTCATCGGCCGAGATCGTCAAGTGGTACCGCGGCGGCATCCAGCGCCTGCCGCTGGCGCTGCACAAACTGGAGGTGCCGAGCATCGCCGCGGTCAACGGCGCGGCCATCGGCGCCGGCTGCGACCTGGCCTGCATGTGCGACCTGCGCATAGCGTCGACGAATGCCAGCTTCGCCGAGAGCTTCATTCGCGTCGGGCTGATCCCCGGCGACGGCGGCGCCTGGCTGTTGCCGCGCGTGGTCGGCTTGTCCAAGGCAATGGAGATGAGTTTCACTGGCGATGCCGTCAAGGCCGACGAGGCCCTGGCCATCGGCCTGGTGTCGCGCATGGTCGAGCCCGACGCGCTGCTGCGCGAGGCCGGCGCGCTGGCCGCGCGCATCGCACGCAACCCCGGCAGCACGCTGCGCCTGACCAAGCGGCTGCTGCGCGAAGGCCAGCATCAGCGGCTGGATTCGTTGCTCGAACTGTCGGCGGCGCTGCAGTCGGTGGCGCACAAGACGCCGGCGCATGCCGAGGCGGTGAACGCCTTCATCGAGAAGCGCGAACCGAAATTCGGCGACGATTGAACCGGGGTGTCAGCGCAGCGGCCGCAGGCGGCGGCTGATGCGCATCATCAAACGCAGGTATTCCAGCCGGGCGTGCAGTTCCAGCATCTGCTGGCGCAGCGCCATCAGCGCGTCCATGCGTCGGTTCATTTCCTCGGCGGGCGGCAGCGGCATCGGGCGGGGCTGATCGGACGCGTTCATCGGGGAAGTCGCGGGCTGCGTTGGAATGGTTTCATCTTCGGCCGCGCGGTGGCGGCGGTCAATCCCGCGACTCGGGTGCCTGCGGGGCTGCTAGATTCGCAGCATGCCCACGCTTTGAAACATCTGACATGAAGGTCTGTATCTACGGCGCCGGCGCCATCGGCGGATTCATCGGCACGCGCCTGGCGGCTGCGGGCGAATGCAGCGTCGCGGCTGTCGCGCGTGGCGCCACGCTGCAGGCCTTGCAAGCCCATGGCTGGCGGCTGCGGCAGGGCGGGCAGACGCTGCAGGCGCCGGCCAATGCCAGCGCCAATGCTGCCGACCTCGGTGTGATGG
>JAHECC010000166.1 GCA_024641965.1 Rubrivivax sp. | reverse complement strand
CGGCAGCTTCCAGCAAGGCACCTGAGTGAACAGGTGGTGCTCGGCGTGGTAGTTCACCCAATACGGCGCCAGCAGCGCGCGTTCCAGCCAGCCGGCGTGGGTGGTGCGTGCCTGGCGCAGCAGGTCGGCCTCGTTGCGCGCGACCAGCGCGTGCTCGGCGATGTTGCGCACGCGGGTCACCAGCGGCAGCCAGCACACCATCGGCAGCAGCCACATCGCCAGCCATACCCAGCCGGCACCCATGGCGGCAAAGACAGCGAAGCCGAGGGCGTTGTTGAAGACGAAGCGCGCGCCTTGAGCCAGCTCCAGTCGCTGCCCGTTGGCGACGCTGCCACGGCTTGTGCGCAGCGCCTGACACAGCGGCAGCACGCGCTGCTTGTAGAAGGTCTGGCCGCTCAGGTCGCGCAGCAGCTTGCGACGCAGCGAATCGCGGCTCACCGGAAACGGCGCCGAAAGCCCCAGGTCGGGGTCGTCGTCCTGCTGCACGTAGCGGTGGTGCCGCAGGTGGTAGGGCCGGTACAGGCCCAGGCTGTGCGAGCAATGCCAGGTACCGACCGCGTCGTTGATGCGCCGGTTGGGGTGCAGCAGGCCGTGCGCGGCATCGTGCATCAGGATGAACAGGCCCAGCTGGCGTGTGCCGATCACCATCACCATCAGCGGAATCAGCCACGGCCAAGTCGCGCCGGCCCACATCGCCAGGCCGATGACTCCCCAGCAATGGGCCACCAGCCACAGCCCGCGCCAGCGGGAGCGCTGCGTCAGTGCGGCCCATTGTGTGGCCGTGAAGAAGGCCAGCGGATCGACGCGCGGGGCGGCAGCCATGATGTGCTCAGTCGGCCGCTGCGACCATGTAGCGCAGGCCACCGAGTTCGCGCCGCCACGCGGTGATCTCGGCGCGCACCGTGGCCGCGCTCGACGGCGCCGCCAGCACGCGCGCGATCATGCTTGCCAGCCGCGGCATGTCGGCCGGCGTCAGGCCCAGGCGCACGATTTCCGGTGTGCCCAGGCGCAAGCCGTTCAGGTCGCCAGGCACCTCGGTCAGCGGCAGGCCGATACCGCAACACAGCAACCCGGCGGGCCCCAGCACGCGCGCCATGGCCTGTCCGCCACCGGCGGCTTCGATCGCCACCTGGTGCGAGCGTGTGCCGCCGCGGTCGGTGGCAAACACCGGCAGGCCCTCGGCGTGCAGCGCCGCGGCCAGCGCCTGTGCGGTGTCGACCATGGCCCTGGCATAGGCCTCGCCGAACACCACCCAATCGAGCAGCGAGCAGGCCAGTGCGGCCGTCTTGCCGGCATCGAAATTCGCCGTCAGCCCCGGATAGGCGATGGCCTCCAGGCGCTGCGCCAGTGCGGCATCGCGCGTGACGACCAGGCCACCGGGCGGTCCGCCGAGGCTTTTGTAGGTGCTCATCGTCATGACGTGCGCGCCGGCGTCGAGCGGGTTGCGCCAGGCCCGGCCGGCAAACAGGCCCGACAGGTGTGCTGCATCGAACATCAGCAGCGCGCCCACCTCGTCACAGATGGCGCGCACTTCGGCGATCGGGTGTTCGAACAGGTTCAGGCTGCCGCCCAGCGTGATCAGCGCCGGGCGCACGGCATACGCCAGTTTGCGCAGTGCATCCAGGTCCACGCTGTAGCGGGCCGCATCGACAGGGGCCGGGTACGTCACCAGCTCATACAACCCGGCCGCCCCGGCGCGGTGGTGCGTGACATGGCCACCGATGGCGGGTGGCGGCGCGATGATCGCGGCGCCGGGCCGCGCAGTGGCCATGAAGACATACAGGTTGGCCATTGCGCCCGAGGCCACGCGATGTTCCACATGGCTGGCATCGAAGACCTGCGCGGCCAGTTCGGCGGCCAGCACCTCGATCTGCTCGACCGCATCGAGCCCGGTCTCGTACTTGTCGCCCGGATAGCCGAGTGAGGCGCGCGACCCCAGCCCGCTGGCCATCAAGGCCTCCGCACGCGGGTTCATCACGTTGCTGGCCGGATTGAGGTTGAAAGCCTCGCGGTCGTGCAGGCGGTGGTTCTCGTCCACCAGTCGGTCGAGTTCGGCCAGCACGCTGACTGCGTCGAGCTTGGCATGACGCTGGGCCAGCTCTTGGATGCGGGCTTCTGCAGCAGCGGGTAGCCAGGGACGCGCGGCGAGATGGGTCACGGGTCTTGGCGGTGCGACGGACATCGGCGCATTGTCGCCAATCGAAGCAGTGGTGTCGCCAAGTCAGGCGCCGAATTGCCGACGCGGTGTAACGACGCGGGTCACCGGCGCGACTGAGACCTTTGTCGAACATTGAGGGACACGCCATGCAACTCAGCCTTCCGCACGGCCATCGCCGCAGACTCTTTCTCGCCCTACTGGGCAGCGTGTTGCTCGGCGCGGCCAAAGTGGCTGCCGCCGCGCCGCCGATCAACACCTTGAACGGTGGCGTACTCGGTGGGCGCGGCGAGACCGCCATCCAGGGCTACGACCCGGTGGCCTATTTCAGCGACGGCAAGCCGGTGAAAGGCAAGGACGCCTTCAGCTTCGAATGGATGGGCGCGACGTGGAAGTTCGCGTCCCAGGCGCACCTGGACCAGTTCCGTGCCGACCCGCAGCGCTATGCGCCGCAGTACGGTGGTTACTGTGCCTACGGCGTGACGCAGGACGCGCTGGTGGAGATCGAGCCCGACAAGTTCTCGATCATCGACGGCAAGCTGTACCTGAACTACAACGCCGATGTGCAGGCGCGCTGGAGCAAAGACAGCCGCAATTACATTCAACAAGCCGATGCCAAGTTCAAGGGCCTGTTGAAATGAAACGCACGGCCCCACACGCAATCCGCTACGTGGACCGCATCGTGCGCGACGCCGCTGCCGGTGGCTGAAACCGGCGCATGTCCCGCCGCCGTTTCGGCTTGGTGTACTGGATTCAGCTGTCGATTTCTCCCAGCAGGCCGGCATCGCCTCAGGGTCTTCACGGGGACTATTTGGCCTTCGCAACGCGATGCATGGCGGGTAGATTAGGCGCTCCCGCCCCAAGCCTGGAGACCAAGCCATGACCCAACCGATCCATCGCCTCGCCCGTCTGTTGATGTGGGCTTGCGCCGGCGCTGCGCTGTGCGCGCCCGCTGCCGCGCAGGAGGGCACGATCCGCATCGTCGTCGGCTATCCGGCCGGTGCTACTTCGGACGCGCTGACGCGTGTCATCGCCGAACAAATGAGCCGCACGCTGAAGCAGACGGTGATCGTCGAGAACAAGGCCGGCGCCGGCGGGCGCATCGGCAACGAGGTGGTCAAGGCCGCTGCCGCCGACGGCACCACCCTGTTGATGACGCCGGTGGCGACGATGTCGATCTTCCCGCACTCCTTCGCGGGCCAGTTGCGCTACGACCCGTTCAAGGACTTCACGCCGGTGGCGCATCTGGCGAACTTCCAGCTTGGCCTGGGTATCAGCACGCAGTTGCCGGCGAAGACGCTGTCGGAGTATGTGGCGCTGGTCAAATCCAATCCAGACAAGTACGGCTTCTACGCTTCGGCCGCGGCCGGCAGCCTGCCGCACTTCTTCGGCGTCATGTTTGCCCGCAGTGCCGGCATCCAGCTCACGCACGTCCCCTACAAGGGCACGGCACCGGCGATGCAGGCGCTGGCCTCCGGCGAGATCGTCGCCGCGTCCACGGTGGCGGCGGACATCCGGCCGCTGGTCGAAGCCGGCAAGGCACGGCTGCTGGCGGTGGCCGGCGAGCAGCGTGATCCGATGTTCCCGCAGGTGCCCACCTTCCGCGAACAGGGATACGACCTGGTGGCACTGCCCTGGTATGCGTTGTTTGCGCCCACCGGCACGCCGCCGGCGGTGGTCGAGCGCCTCGCCCAGGCTGCCGCTGCCGCCGTGAACGACCCCGCGACACGCCAACGCCTGATCGACATGGGGCTGAACCCTACGGGTCACGGGCCGGCGCAGTTGGGCAAGATCATGCAGGAAGACTACGACCGCTGGGGCCCGGTGATCCGCGCATCGGGCTTCAAACCGGGCCAGTGAGACCGGGCCGCATGAACGTGCTCTTCATCATGGCCGATCAGTTGCGCTGGGACCACCTGTCCTGCGCCGGCCACCCTTACTTGCACACGCCCAACATCGATGCGCTGGCCGCACGCGGTGTGCGTTTTACGCAGGCCTACGTGAGCAGCGGCGTGTGCGGCCCCAGCCGCATGAGCTACTACACCGGGCGTTATCCGATCAGCCACGGCGCCACCTGGAACCGTGTGCCGTTGCCGGCCGGCGAGCGCACGCTGGGCGAGTATCTGCGCGGCGGCGGCCTTGAGCTGTGGCTGGCCGGCAAGACGCATGTGATGCCCGACGACGAAGGCCTGCAACGCCTGGCCATCGAAGGCGACAGCGAGCTGGGCACCTTGTTGTCTCGCGGCGGCTTTCGCGAGATCGACCGGCACGACGGCCACCACGACACGCGCAGCGCCGATGGCTACTCCGGCTGGCTGCGCGAGCAGGGTTACGACGGGCCGCAGCCCTGGAGCGACCATGTCATCTCGGCCATCGACGAAACCGGCCAGGTGGTCAGCGGCTGGTTCATGCGCAACGTGCACCTGCCGGCGCGGGTGCAGGAGCGGCATTCCGAAACCGCCTACATGACCGACCAGGCGATCGACTTCATGCGTCGCCAGGGCGAGCAGCCGTGGGTGCTGCACCTGAGTTACGTGAAACCGCATTGGCCCTACATGGCACCGGCGCCGTACCACGCGATGTACACGCCCGAGCAGTGCCTGCCGACGGTCAAGCATGAGGATGAGCTGCGTGACGCGCATCCAGCCCTGGCCGCGTACCGCCAGCATGAGGAGAGCCGCAACTTCAGCCGCGACGAGGTGGTGCGCAAGGTGCGCCCGGCCTACCAGGGGCTGATCAAGCAGCTCGACGACCACCTCGGCCGGCTGTTCGAGCACATGGCGTCCAGCGGGCGCCTGGACGACACGCTGATCGTCTTCTGCGCCGACCATGGCGACTTCCTCGGCGACCATTGGCTGGGCGAGAAGGAGCTGTTCTACGACACCGTGCAGCGAGTGCCTTTCATCGTCGCCGACCCGCGGCCCGAGGCGAATGCCACGCGCGGACGCAGTGACGCCCGCTTTGTCGAGTGCGTGGACCTGGTGCCCACGGTGCTCGACGCGCTGGGCCTGCCGATCCCGGGGCACCGCATCGAGGGCCGCAGCCTGGTGCCTTTGCTGCACGGGCAGTCGCCGGCGTGGCGCGATGGCGTCTACTCGGAGCTGGACTACGGTTTCAAGGGCGCGCGCCGCACGCTCGGACACACGCCGCAGCAGGCGCGTGCTTTCTCGCTGCGCACCGCGACACACCGCTACGTGAACTGGCTCGACCTGCCCGAGCAGCTCTTCGACCTGCAAGTCGACCCCAACGAGTTCAACGACCTCGGCCGCGAGGCGTCGAGCGAAGCCTTGCGCCGGCAGATGCGCGATGCACTCCTCGATTTCCTGGCACGGCGCAAGCACCGCACCACGGTGAGCGACGAGATGATCGAAAAGCGCACCGAAGCGCATCGCAGCGCGGGCGTGTTCTACGGCCAGTGGTGAGTGCTCGATTCACCGGTCTGCTCGGGCACGACGATCGCGGCCGCCCATCGCAGGCGTCGGATCCGCGGCGCCGATGCGCGACACTGTGCGGCATTGACCACTGCGACACACGGAGCAATCGATGGCTGACCTTTTTGAAAACCCGCTTGGACTCGACGGATTCGAGTTCGTCGAATTCGCCTCGCCCGAGCCCGGGCTGCTCGAGAAGGTCTTCGCCCAGCTCGGCTTCAGCAAGGTGGCTGTGCACCGCTCCAAGCAGGTGGACCTGTTCCGCCAGGGCGAGATCAACTTCATCCTGAATCGCGAGCCAAAGAGCCCGGCGGCCTACTTCGCCGCCGAGCACGGGCCCTCGGCCTGCGGCCTGGCCTTTCGCGTGCGCGATGCACACAAGGCCTATGCCATGGCGCTGGAGCGCGGCGCGCAGCCGATCGAGATCGCAACCGGTCCCATGGAGTTGCGGCTGCCGGCCATCAAGGGCATCGGCGGCGCGCCGCTGTACCTGATCGACCGCTTCGAGGACGGCAAGTCGATCTACGACATCGACTTCGAATGGATCGACGGTGTAGACCGCCACCCAGTGGGCCACGGCTTCAAGATCCTCGATCACATGACGCACAACGTCTACCGCGGCCGCATGGCTTACTGGGGCGCGTTCTATGAGAAGCTGTTCAACTTCCGCGAGATCCGCTACTTCGACATCAAGGGCGAATACACCGGCCTGACCAGCCGCGCGATGACCGCGCCCGACGGCAAGATCCGCATCCCGTTGAACGAGGAGTCGGCCAAGGGCTCGGGCCAGATCGAGGAATTCCTGATGCAGTTCAACGGCGAGGGCATCCAGCATATCGCACTGCTTTCCGACGACGTGCTGGCCAGTGTGGACAGCCTGCAGATGGCCGGCGTGCCGCTGATGACGGCGCCCAACGATGTGTACTACGAAATGCTCGAAACGCGCCTGCCCGGCCACGGCCAGCCGGTGGGGGAGTTGCAGTCGCGCGGCATCCTGCTGGACGGCAGCACGGAGCAGGTGAAAGACGGCGGCACACCGCGGCTGCTGCTGCAGATTTTCTCGCAGACGCTGCTCGGACCGGTGTTCTTCGAGTTCATCCAGCGCAAGGGCGACGAAGGCTTCGGTGAAGGCAACTTCAAGGCGCTGTTCGAATCGATCGAGCGCGACCAGATCCAGCGCGGCGTCATCGGCAACAAAGGAGTGAGGGCATGACGAACGATCGCATCCACCCGCTTGATTCCGCGCAGCAGCGCGTCCTCACACGATGAGCGGCGCGCTGGACGACACGCACGAGCCGGCACTGCAAAGCTGGGTCGAGTCAGCCAACGCCGACGAGACCGACTTCCCGATCCAGAACCTGCCCTTCGGGCGTTTTCGCACGGCCGGCAGCCGGTCCTGGCGCGTCGGCGTCGCGATCGGCGATGCCGTGCTCGACCTGCAGCGCGCCGGCGTGGTGAAAAACGCCGGCATGAAGCAGGTGATGGGGCTGGCACCCGCGCAGCGTGTGGCGCTGCGCCACCGCATCAGCGAAGGCCTGCGCTCCGGCAGCGCGAACGAAGCGCGCTTTCGCGAAGCCTTGCTGCCGCAATCGCAGTTGACGATGGGCCTGCCCTGCGAGATCGGCGACTACACCGACTTCTACGTCGGCATCCACCACGCCACCGCCGTGGGCAAATTGTTCCGGCCCGACAACCCGCTGCTGCCGAACTACAAGTGGGTGCCGATCGGCTATCACGGCCGGGCCTCGACGGTGAACGTCAGCGGCACCGACTTTCCACGCCCGAGCGGCCAGCAGCGCGGCGCTGACGACAGCCGGCCGGTGTTCGGCCCAAGCCAGCGCATCGACCTGGAACTGGAGCTGGGCATCTTCATCGGCCGGCCGAGCACGCAGGGCAGTCCGATCCCGATCGAGCACGCCGAAGAACATGTCTTCGGCCTGGCGTTGTTCAACGACTGGAGCGCACGTGACCTGCAGGCCTGGGAGTACCAGCCGCTGGGCCCGTTCCTGGCGAAGAACTTTGCCAGCACGGTGTCGCCGTGGATCGTCACGATGGAAGCGCTGGCGCCGTTCCGTCGACCTTTCGTGCGGTCCGCCGGCGAGCCTGAACCGATGCCCTATCTGGACAGCCGCGCCAACCGCGAGCACGGCGCCTTCGACATCGGCCTGGAGGTGTGGCTCCAGACGGCCGAAATGCGCGCAGCCGGCTCGCCGGGCCAACGCCTGTCGCGTTCCAACTTCGCCGACGCCGCCTACTGGAGCGTGGCGCAATTGGTCGCGCACCACACCGTCAACGGCTGCGACCTGCGCAGCGGCGACCTGCTCGGCTCGGGCACGCTGTCCGGGCCACTGACCGACCAGGCCGGCTCGTTGCTCGAACTCAGCCAGGGCGGCAAGCAGGCGCTGACGCTGGCCAACGGCGAGCAGCGCACGTTCCTGCTGGACGGTGACGCGATCATCCTGCGCGGGCATTGCGAGCGCCAAGGCGCGCGGCGCATCGGCTTCGGCGAGTGCCGCGCCACGCTGCTGCCGGCACGCGACCCAGGCTGAGCGGCGCACGGCGCCAAGGCGCCGTGCGGAATAATCACGCGATGGGGCGACGACGCGACGACAGCGCGACCCGGCTGCGGTGGCAGGTGGCGGGCGCAGTGGCATGGACGCTGGCGCTGCTCTGCGCCGGCCCGGCCTATGCGCAGGCGCAGGCGCAGGTGCAGGTGCAGGGCGCCGCCACCGCCACCGCCGCACCGGCGGCGGCCGCTTCGAGCGCCGACCCCGCTTCGCCAGCGCAGCCGGTCGAGGAAGACGGCTTCA
>JAHECC010000165.1 GCA_024641965.1 Rubrivivax sp. | reverse complement strand
CCTGCAGCCGCCATTCACCGCGCAGCAGATGCTCGGTGGCGGCGCGCCGCGCGGCATCGGGGTCGTTGGCGGCAATGGCATCGACGATGGCGTGATGCTCCAGGCGCACCTGCTGCATGAACTCGGCGTAGCGCGCCTCGTTACCACGCGTCACACGCATCGCCTCGCGCAGGTATTGCTCGAGGAAGGCCAGCAGTCGCACGAATTGCGCATTGCCGGTGGCCTCGGCGATGGCTCGGTGAAAGGCCATGTCCTCGGCCACCGCGTCGCCGCCACCCGCCGCGGACTCGTCGATCGTCGCCAATGCGCGGCGCAAGCGCTGCACCTGGGGCCGCTTGGCGCGCGCCGCGGCCAATGCGGCGATCTCGCCTTCAAGCACGCGACGCAGTTCGACGACCTGCACCACGGCATCCAGCGACTCCAGCACGGCCGGATCGAAGGTCAGCGGCTTGTGCGCCGGCGGCGGCGCGACGAACACGCCCGATCCCTGGCGAGACACGACACGGCCGAGCGACTTCAACTGGTGCACGGCCTCGCGCACGACGGTGCGCGAGACGCCATGGGTGGCAGCCATCTGCTGCTCGGTCGGCAGCCGTTCGCCGGTCTTCACCGCACCTTCGTCGATCTGCCGCGCAAGGTGTGCAGCGAGTTGGTCGGACAAGCGCTCGGAGGCAAAGCGCAGGCCGCGCGGCACAGACTGGGTTGAAATGACAATTGACATGGTGATCGGGTCATCATACAACTGGGGCCCGCGATGCACCATGCGTCGCGACAGGTTTTCGGTGTCAACCGCTTCGACAGGAGACCCGCCTTTATGGCCAGTGTGGAAATCCGCTCTGTTAAGAAGCGCTTCGGCGAGGTCGAGGTGCTGCACGGCGTGAGCATCCAGATTCCGGACGGTTCCTTCACCGTGCTCGTGGGCCCGTCGGGCTGCGGCAAGTCCACGCTGCTGCGCATGGTGGCCGGGCTGGAGAACATCAGTGGCGGCGAGATCGCCATCGGCGATCGTGTCGTCAACCAGGTGCCGCCGAAGGAGCGCGACATCGCAATGGTGTTCCAGAACTACGCGCTATACCCGCACATGACGGTGCGGCAGAACATGGCCTTCTCGCTCGAACTGGCGAAGAAGGACAAGGCTTCGATCGACGAGCGTGTCGAGCAGGCCGCGGGCATCCTGGCGCTGACACCGCTGCTCGAGCGCTTTCCGCGCCAGCTGTCGGGCGGCCAGCGCCAGCGCGTGGCGATGGGCCGCGCCATCGTGCGCAAGCCGCAGGTGTTCCTGTTCGACGAGCCGTTGTCGAATCTGGATGCGGCCTTGCGCGTGGCCATGCGCACCGAGATCAAGGAACTGCACCAGCGCCTGAAGACCACCTCGATCTATGTCACGCACGACCAGATCGAGGCCATGACCATGGCCGACCAGATCGTCGTCATGCACGACGGGCGCATCGAGCAGGTGGGCACGCCGCTGGAACTGTACGACCAGCCGGCCAATCGCTTCGTCGCGGGTTTCATCGGCTCGCCGGCAATGAACTTCATCGAGGGTACGCTGCGCGGCAACATCGTCGAGGCGGCCAACGGCGCACGCTTGCCTGCGCCCGAACCCACCGAAGGCAGCCGTGCTGCCGAAGGGCGCGCGGTGGTCTACGGCATTCGCCCGGAACACCTCGACCTGGCCGACGACGGCTTCGACGCCGAAGTCGTGGTCGTCGAGCCCACGGGCTCCGAAACGCAATTGTTTGCGCGCCTGGGCATGCAGCAGCTGGTGGGCGTGTTTCGCGAACGGCACGAGTTTGCGCCGGGCAGGAAGATCCGGCTGCGCCCGCGCATGCAATGTGCCCACCTTTTCGATGCGTCGAGCGGCCAACGGATCTGAGGCCGCGCAGGCGATGTTCACCCGATGACGATCCAACCCAAGAAGGAGACAACCATGACCGAAGGCAAATTCACCCGCCGCGACGCCCTGAAGACCGGTGCGGCATTGGCCGGCGCCGGGGCCACCGCCAACCTGGCAATGTTTGCCAATGCCTGGGCCCAGGCATCACCCTGGAAGCCCGAAGCCGGCGCGAAGATCCAGCTGCTGCGCTGGAAGCGCTTCGTGCAATCCGAGGAAGACGGCTTCATGGCGCTGGTCGCGGCCTATACCAAGGCCACCGGCGTCGAGGTGACGGTACTGAACGAGTCGCTCGACGATGTGCAACCGAAGGCCAGCGTCGCCGCCAACACCGGCCAGGGACCGGACATGTTCTGGGGCCTGTATTCGCTGCCGCATCTGTTCCCGGACAAGCTGGTCGATGTCACCGACGTGGCCGACTACCTGGGCAAGAAGTACGGCGGTTGGGTGCCCACCGCCGTGACCTACGGCCAGAGCGGCGGCAAGTGGATCGACATCCCCATCGCCTACAACGGCAACGTCGTCAACTACCGCCAGAGCATGATCGAGAAGGCCGGCTTCAAGGAGATCCCGAAGGACAACGCCGGCTTCCTGGAAATGTTCAAGGCGCTGAAGTCCAAGTCCACGCCGGGCGGCTTTGCGCTCGGCCGCGCCTCGGGCGACGGCAATGCCTGGGTGCACTGGGTGCTGTGGTCCAACGGGGGCAACCTCGTCGATGCCAACGACAAGGTGGTGATCAATTCGCCCGAGACGGTGAAGGCGCTGGAGTACGCGAAAACGCTGTCGACCTACTTCGTCACCGGCACCGCGTCGTGGAACGATGCCTTCAACAACAAGGCCTTCCTGACCAGCGAGATCTCGGTCACGAACAACGGCGTGTCGATCTATGCCGCGGCCAAGGCCGGCGCCGCCAAGGGTGACGCGAAGATGAAGGAGATCATGGACGACATGAACCACTCCTTGTGGCCGATCGGCCCGGTCGGCGTGCCCACCGAGTTCCACATCGCCTACCCGATGATGATCATGAAGTACAGCAAGGTGCCGAACGCTTGCAAGTCCTTCATCGCCTTCATGATGGAGGCCGACCAGTACAACAAGTGGCTGGAAAACGCGGTGGCCTACCTGACGCACCCGCTGAACGCCTACGACAAGAACCCGGTGTGGACCTCCGACCCGAAATTGAGCACGCCGCGCGACGCCGCCAAGCGCACCTGGACCGCCGGCGGCAAGGGTTCGGTGGGTGAGAAGGCGGCCGCGGCGCTGGCCGACTTCATCGTGCTCGACATGGTGGCCTCGGTGTGCACCGACCGCGCGTCGATCAAGGACGCGATCGCGGTGGCCGAGCGCCAGGCCTCGCGCATCTACCGCTAGCTGCGGCGCCGACGCGGGGCGGCCTCCCAGGGCCGCCTGCGCGGTGCACGATGTCTTGCATTGAAAGACGCCCTCCCCCATGTGGAAACGACTGAGCAACGATCGCAATTTCCTCGGCATGCTGTTCATGCTGCCGACGGCGGCGTTCCTGCTGCTGTTCCTGGTCTACCCACTGGGGCTGGGCATCTGGCTGTCCTTTACCGACGCCAGGATCGGCCGCCCGGGCAATTTCGTCGGCCTGGAAAACTACCTGTGGATCATCGGTTCCAGCAAGTTCCAGACGGCCGTGTTCTTCACGATGTTCTACACCGTCTTCGCCAGCGTCATCAAGTTCGGCCTCGGGCTTTACCTGGCGATCCTGTTGAACGAGAAGATGCCCTTCAAGGCGATCTTGCGCGCCATCGTGCTGATCCCGTTCATCGTGCCGACAGTACTGTCAGCCATCGCCTTCTGGTGGATCTTCGACCCGCAGTTCTCGGTCATCTCCTGGTCGCTGAAGAAGACCGGACTGATCGACACCAACATCGACTTCCTCGGCGACGTGTGGAACGCGCGCTGGTCGGTGATCTTCGCCAACGTCTGGCGCGGCGTGCCCTTCATCGCCATCTCGCTGCTCGCCGGGCTGCAGACCGTGCCGGCCTCGCTGTACGAAGCCGCGGTGCTCGACGGCGCCACGCGCTGGCAGATGTTCACCAAGATCACCTACCCGTTGCTCACGCCGATCATCGCCGTGGTCATGACCTTCTCGGTGCTCTTCACCTTCACCGACTTCCAGTTGATCAAGGTGCTGACCAACGGCGGCCCCGCCGGCGCCACCGAGCTGATGGCCACGCTCAGCTACAACACCGCGATCCTCGGCGGGCGCGTCGGCGAAGGTGCGGCGATCTCCACCGCGATGGTGCCCTTCCTGCTCGCCGCGATCCTGGTGTCGTGGTTCGGGCTGCAACGGCGCAAGTGGCAAGCCGGGAGCGACAATGACTGAAACACGCGTCGAGAAGGCCGCGGTGGCCAGCGCCAAGGCGATCGAGCACGTCGCCGACCATCACACCGACCGCGCCCCCGACCACAGCGAGGGCATGAGCTACCTGTCCACGCTGCCGCAGCGCTTGGTCACGGTGTACATGCCGCTGTCGCTGATCGTCGTCGTGCTGATGTTCCCGTTCTACTGGATGGTGATGACGTCCATCAAGCCCAAGCAGCACCTGCTGGACCTGGACACGCACAACCCGTTCTACACGCTGCAACCGACCTTCGAGCACATCTACGACCTGCTGTTCAAGACCGACTACCCGCTGTGGCTATGGAACACGATGTTCATCGCCGTGTCGGCGACGATCCTGTCGCTGATCGCCAGCGTCTTTGCCGCCTACGCGATCACGCGCATCCGCTACACCGGCGCGCAGTGGGTCGGCGGCGCGATCTTCCTGGCCTACCTGGTGCCGCCATCGATATTGTTCATCCCGCTGTCCACCGTGGTGTTCCAGTACGGGCTGTTCGACACACCCTTCGCGCTGATCCTGACCTACCCGACGATCCTGATTCCCTTCTCTACCTGGCTGCTGATGGGCTACTTCAAGACCATCCCCTACGAGCTGGAGGAATGCGCGCTGATCGACGGTGCCACGCGCTGGCAGATCCTGCTCAAGATCATCCTGCCGCTGGCCGTGCCGGGGCTGATCTCGGCGTCGATCTTCTGCCTGACGTTGTGCTGGAACGAGTTCATCTACGCGCTGACCTTCATCAACAGCACCGAGAAGAAGACCGTGCCGGTGGCCATCCTGTCGGCCTTCACCGACGGCGACCAGTACCGCTGGGGCTCGCTGATGGCCGGCGCGCTGGTCGGCTCGCTGCCGCTGGTGATCCTGTATGCCTTCTTCGTCGAGCACTACGTGTCGGCGATGACCGGCGCGGTGAAGGAGTAATCCATGCGCATCGGCTTCATCGGCCTGGGCGCGATGGGCGCACCGATGGCGGCGCGGCTGGTGGCCGCGGGGCACGAGGTGCGCGGCTTCGACATGCGCAAAGCAGCCGTCGAGGCGCTGGTCGCCCATGGCGGGCATGCCGCGCAGTCGGCGCAGCAGGCGGCGGAAGGCTGCGATCTGCTGTGGCTGATGGTCGTCAATGGCGAGCAAGCACGCGCCGTGCTGTTCGGCAGCGAAGGCGGTGTTGCGGCCATGCTTCCCGCCTCGGCCATCGTCGTGGCCGGCTGCACGCAGGCGCCTGCACAAGCCAAGGCCCTGGCGTCGCAGCTCGCCGAAAGCGGCGTGGTGATGCTCGACGCACCGGTGTCCGGCGGCGTGGCCGGCGCGCAGGCCGGCGCGCTCAGCGTGATGTGTTCAGGCCCGCAGGCGGCTCTTGATGCGGTGCGTGCGGCCTTCGATGCGGTGGCCAAGCGTGTCTTCCACGTCGGCAACGAGGCCGGCCTCGGCTCGACCGCGAAGATGGTCAACCAGTTGCTCTGCGGCGTGCACATTGCCGCCGCCGCCGAAGCCATGCACGTGGCCGAGCGTGCCGGCATCCCCTTGCCCGCAATGCACGAGATCATCTCGGTGTCGGCCGGCAACAGCTGGATGTGGGGCGACCGCGGCCCGCGCATGATGCAGGACGACCCGCCGGTGACCAGCGCGGTCGACATCTTCGTCAAGGACTTAGGAATAGTGCTCGACCAGGGCAAGCTCGCACGCCAGGGCCTGCCGTTGGCGGCGGCGGCGATGCAGATGTTCCTGGCCGCCTCGGGGCTGGGCCATGGCATGGCCGACGACAGCCAGGTGATCCGCGCCTACCGTGCGCTGAACGGCGACAAGAAGGGTTGAGGCGATGACAGCGAAACCGGTGATCGGCTTCATCGGCGTCGGCCTGATGGGCCAGGGCATGGCGAAGAACATCGTCACCAAGGGCTACCCGCTGGTGATCCTGGCCCATCGCAAGCGCGAGCCGGTCGAGCGGCTGAAAGCGCTGGGCGCCACCGAGGCGACCACCGCGCGCGAGCTGGCGCAGCAATGCGACATCGTGCACCTGTGCGTCACCGGCTCGACCCAGGTCGAGGCGCTGGTCCAGGGGCCCGACGGCATCGCCGCGGCCGACAAGCCCGGGCTGATCGTCATCGACTGCTCGACCTCGAACCCGGTGTCGACACTGGCACTGGGCGCGCTGCTGCAGGCACGCGGCATGACGCTGGTCGACGCGCCGCTGGGGCGCACGCCGGCCGAGGCCGAGGCCGGCACGCTGGACACGATGGTCGGTGCCGACGACGCCACCTACGCGACGATCCTGCCGTTGCTGCAATGCTGGGCCGCCAACATCAACCACCTGGGCCCGCTCGGCCTGGGGCACAAGATGAAGCTGATCAACAACTTCATCGCCATGGGCTACGCCGCGCTGTATGCCGAGGCGCTGGCCATCGCGCGCAAGTCGGGGTTGAGCATCGAGCAGTTCCACGCCGTCATCGGCTCGGGGCGCATGCGCTGCGGCTTCTACGACACCTTCATGAAGTGGACGCTGCAAGGCGACGAGAACGCGCATCGCTTCAGCATCGCCAACGCGCACAAGGACATGCGCTACCTGGCCAGCATGGCCAACGAGGCCGGCGCGGTGAACGCGCTGCAGGCCGACGTGAAGAACAGCTTTGCGGCGATGGAGGCTGCCGGCCAGGGCGAGCGCTACGTGCCGATGCTGGCCGATTTCATCGCGACGCTGAACGGTCTGCCGCCGGCCCGAAGCTGACGCCATGCCTTGCGTGTTCAGCGCCGAGCAGCAGCGCAGCTACGAGCGCGACGGCTTCGTCATCGTGCGCGGCCTGTTCGATACAGAGGAGATTGGCATCCTGCGCGCCGCGATCGAGCAGGACCCGCAGATCGGCGCGAGCCTGTACGACCGCCGCGACGCCGAGGGCCGCGCCACGCGCATGACCACCTGGAACCACCCGGGCGACAGCGTTTATGGCCTGGCCGCGCGCAGCGAGCGCGTGGTCGACACCTTGGAATGGATGCTCGGCGGCGAGGTCTACCACTACCATTCCAAGCTCACCGCCAAGGAGCCACTGGAAGGCGGCGCCTGGGAGTGGCACCAGGACTACGGCTACTGGTACCACAACGGCTGCCTGTTTCCGCACATGGGCAGCGTGATGGTGGCGCTGGACCCGGCCACCCGCGCCAACGGCTGCTTGCAGGTGATCCGCGGCTCGCACCACGTCGGTCGCGTCGAGCATGGTGTGCTGCCCGGTGAACAGGTCGGCGCCGACCCGCAACGCGTGGCGAAGATGCTCGAGACACTCGAACTCGTGCATGCCGAGATGGACCCCGGCGACGGCCTGTTCTTTCACGCCAACGTGATGCACCGCTCCGACGCCAACACCTCGCCGCAGCGGCGCTGGACCGTGCTGCACTGCTACAACGCCGCGCGCAATCACCCCTTCATCGAGCATCACCACCCTGGGTACACCCCACTGCACAAGGTGCCCGACAGTGCGGTGCGCGAGGCCGGCGTGCGCTTCGCCGTGGGCGAGGATGCGAACTTCCGCAAGTCGGCCAGCAATCCGGCCGCGCTGACGCGGCGCATCGGCTGAGCGCGCCGCGCCTTGGAGAGCGACATGCCAGCACGCGACACCCACGCCGTCACCAAGCGGCAACTGCGCGAGAAGGCGCGGCTGATCCGCCTGGAGACGCTGCGCATGACCGACATCTGCGGCTCGGGCCACTACGGCTCGAGTTTCTCGATGGCCGAGATCGTGGCCGCGCTCTATTACCGCTTCATGCAGGTGCGGCCCGCCGAGCCGCAGTGGGCCGACCGCGACCGCTTCACGATGGGCAAGGGGCATGCCGCGATCGGCCTGTTCCCGGTGCTGTCGGACCTGGGCTTCTTCCCGCAGAGTTGGCTCGACAGCTACACCCGTTTCAAGAGCCCGCTCGGCGACCACCCGGACATGAAGAAGGTGCCGGGCGTGGACTTCTCCTCCGGCTCGATCGGCCACAACCTGAGCGTATCGGTCGGCATGGCGCTGGGCACGCGCCGCCGCGCCTCGCCGGCGCGCACCGTGTGCCTGATGGGCGACGGCGAGCAGACCGAAGGCCAGGTCTGGGAGGCGGCCATTTCGGGCGCGCACTGGGGCCTGGACAACCTGGTGGGCATCGTCGACATCAATGCCGCGGGCAGCG
>JAHECC010000164.1 GCA_024641965.1 Rubrivivax sp. | reverse complement strand
TTCTCGACCTTGATGTCGGGCGCTTCGATGGCGGGCTGATCGATGGCGGTAGACATGGGTCAGTAGCGAATGCGTGGATCCAGCACGGTGTAGATCACGTCGATGACCAGGTTGATGACCACGTAGGCCAGCGAGAACAGCAGGATCACCGCTTGCACGGTCGGGTAGTCGCGCGCCAGCACCGCGTCCACCGTCAGCCGGCCGAGGCCGGGGATGTTGAACACACTTTCCGTGACGACCACGCCACCGAGCAGCGTGGCGATGCTGATGCCGATGACGGTGACGATGGGCACCGCGGCATTGCGCAGCGCGTGGTAGGTCAGCACCTTCAGGTTCGGCAGACCCTTGGCGCGCGCGGTACGCACGTAGTCCTCGTTCAGCACTTCGAGCACGCTGGTGCGGGTCATGCGCGCGAGCAATGCGATGAACACGATGGCCAGTGCCGTCGCCGGCAGGATGAGGTGATGCAGGAAGCCCCAGAAGCCGTTGGACAGCCGCTGGTAACCCTGCACCGGAAACCAACCCAGATGCAAGGAGAAGAAAAAGATCAGCACGTAGCCGATGACAAACACGGGCACCGAAAAGCCGGCCACCGACAGTCCCATCACTCCGCGGTCGATCCACGAGCCTTGCCGGTATGCGGCAATGGTGCCCAGCGGCACCGCGATCACCGTGGCCAGGATGATGGTCAGGATCGACAGCGCCAGCGTCGGCTCGAGCCGGTCGGCAATGAGCGAGGCCACGGTCTTCTTGTAGAAAAAGGACTCGCCGAAGTCACCCTGCAACGCATGCCCGGCCCAGATGAAGAACTGCGAGACGATCGAGCCGGACAGGCCGAGCTTCTGGCGGATCTCCTCGACATCGGCGGTGGTTGCCGCATCGCCGGCGATCACCGACGCCGGGTCTCCCGGCGTCAGCCGCAGCATCAGGAAGATCAGCACGGCCACGATCAGTACCACCGGGATCGTGGACAGGACGCGCCGGCCGAGATAGCCCCACATGGGTGAGAGACTTTCAGTGAATCACAGGTTGCGGAGCCGCGCCGTGGCGGCCCCGCGGGATGTCACTTCTTCTCGACGTTCCAGAACACCGGCACCGGTGCGGCCAACATGCCGTTGATGTTCTTGCGCAGCGCCACAGGCCGGTACCACTGGCCCAGGTGCACGTGCGTCGGCACCTCCAGGTAGCGCAACTGCACTTGCTCGGCGATGGCCTTTTGCTTGGCGGGGTCGGTCTCGCGCGCGAAATCGTCACGCAGCTTTTCCATCTTCTCGTCGCACGGCCAGCCGAACAGTGCCTTGTCGCAGCTGGAATTCAGGAAGGCGGTGCCCACCGGATTCAGCACGTCCGCCGCCACCCAGCTGGTCAGGAACAGGTTCCAGCCACCCGCGCTCGGCGCATCCTTCTTGGCGCGACGCGCCACCAGGCTCTGCCAGTCCATCGACTGCATGTCGACCTTGAAGCCGCCCTTTTCGAGCAGCGACTTGGCCACCGGTGCCAGGTTGGTCAGCACTGCCAGGTCGGTGGAGTGCATCAGCACCACCGGCGTGCCGTCGTACTTGGCATCGGCCAGCATCTCGCGCGACTTCTTGAAGTTCGATTCGAGCAGGCCTTCCATGCCCTTGTCGGTGGCCAGCGGCGAGCCGCAGATGAACAGCGCCTTGCACAGCTTGTAGTACTTCGGATCACCGTGCACCGCCTTCAGGAAGTCTTCCTGGTTCAAGGCCATGAACGCGGCCTGACGGATCTTCGGGTTGTCGAAGGGCTTGTGCAGCGCGTTGAAGCGCATCACGTACTGGTTGCCCAGCGGGTTCTGGTCGAACATCTTGACGTTCGGGTCCTTCTCGAGTGTCGGGAACAACTCGCTCTTCACGTCCTCGACCATGTCGATCTCGCCGGCAACCAGCGCGTTGACGGCCGTTTGCCCGTCGGGAATGGCGCGCCATTCGACACGGTCGACCTTGGCGATCTTGCCTCCGGCCAGCCCTGATGGCGGCTCGGCGCGCGGCTTGTACTTGGCGAACTTGACGAACACCGCCTTGTCGCCCGGCTTCCATTCGTCGGCCTTGAAGACGAACGGCCCCGAGCCGATGTACTCCTTGATCTGCTCGTTCGGGCTGGTCTCGGCGATGCGCTTGGGCATCATGAATGGCACGTTCGACGAGGGCTTGCCCAGCGCCAGCAGCACCAGGCCGGTGGGCGAGGTCAGCGTGGCGGTGAAGGTCTTGGCATCGATCGCCTTCCACTCCTTGACGAAGGAGTTCATCTTCTGGCCGAGCGAATCCTTGGCCGCCCAGCGCTTGATCGAGGCCACGCAGTCCTCGGCCGTCACCGGCTTGTCGTCATGCCACAGCAGGCCGTCGCGCAGCGTGAAGGTCCAGGTCAGCTGGTCGGGGCTGACGCTGTACTTGTCGAGCATCTGCGGCTTGATGTCGTTGTTCGCGTCCATCGCGAACAGCGTGTCGTAGACCATGTAGCCGTAGTTGCGCGAGATGTAGGCGGTGGTCCAGATCGGATCGACGATCTTCAGGTCGGAGTGCATCACGACCTTCAGTGTGTTCTGCTGCGCGGCGGCTGGCAGCGCAACCAGGGACGCGCCCAGCACGGCGGCGGCCAGCAGGCTGCGTTTGGTTATGGACATGACGGACATGGGGAGTTCCTCGACAGTGATATGGGATACAGGGCTAGCAGTTTCGGTGCCAGGCGCACCGGCCTCGACACAAGAGCGAATCCGGCAACACGAATTGTGAGCATGCACCAGATTGCGTCCGACGATACCGCACGGCGCATGGGGGTTTCCCCAATCCAGGGCGTTGATCCGCCGCTGGTTATAGTGACCCGGCAAGTTTGCGCAGCAGCGCACAACCACCCACAGGAGGCTCGTCAATGGATGCTCCAGCGCATGTCGTGCTGGTCGGTGGAGGGCATGCCGCGGCGGCCTTCGTCAACAGCGTGCGCCGAGCCGGCTATCAGGGCCGCGTGACGTTGATCAGCGACGAGCCGGTGCCGCCCTACCACCGACCGCCGCTGTCGAAGAAGTACATCGCCAACGCGCTGCCTGTGGCGCAGATCCTGATTCGCGCGGCGGGCTGGTATGCCGAACAGCAGGTCACGCTGCGGCTGGGTGAGAGGGTCGTGCAGATCGATCGCAAGGCAGGCTGCGTCGTACTCGACGGCGGCGAGCGCATCGGCTACGACCAACTGGTGCTGCTCACCGGTGCGCGGCCCCGGCGCCTGCCGTCCGAACTGGGAGGCGATCTGCCTGGCGTGCTGGTCATGCGCAGCCTGGCCGACGCCGACGCACTGGCGCCCCATCTTGTCGCGGGCAAGCGCGTGCTCGTGATCGGCGGTGGCTACATCGGCCTCGAGGCTGCCGCCGTGGCTGCCACCAAGGAACTGCAGGTGACGCTGCTGGAGGCCGCGCCGCGCATCCTGCAACGTGTCGCTGCGCAGGCCACCTCGGACTACTTTCGCGCACTGCACCGCGCGCATGGTGTGGACATCCGCGAAGGCGTGTCGGTGCGCCGCCTGATCGAAAGGGATGGGCGTGTTTGCGGCGCCGAACTGGAGGGCGGCGCGGTGATCGAGGCCGATGTCGTGCTGGTGGGCATCGGCGTGCAGCCGAACGTCGAACTGGCACAGCAAGCCGGCCTGGCCGTGGACAACGGCATCTGCGTCGACGCACTGTGCCGCACCGACGATCCTGCGGTGCTGGCGGCAGGCGACTGCTGCAGCTTCGAGTACCGCGGCCGGCGCATCCGCCTGGAATCGGTGCAAAACGCGAATGACCAGGCGGCGGCTGCCGCGCACACCGTGGCCGGCCAGGACAAGCCCTATGCGGCCATGCCCTGGTTCTGGTCGGATCAGTACGACACCAAGCTGCAGATCGCCGGGCTCAACCAAGGCTATGACGATGCCATCGTGCGTGCCGGCGCCAGCGAGCGCAGCCAATCGGTCTGGTACTACCAGGGCGAACAGTTGCTGGCAGTGGACGCAATGAACGACGCCGCCGCCTATGTCACGGCAAAGAAGCTGCTCGAACGTGGCGGCAACGTGCCCAAGGCCACGGTGGCCGATCCGGCGGCGCAATTCAAGGACTGGCTGGGCTGAGTGGATGCGGTCGTGGCGGATGCCATGCAACGAGGGCTCGACCGGATGTCGCCGTCGTTGCTCGACGGCGCATCGAGTGCAAGGTCGTTGCAGCGCCTGAGCGGCGGTGCCAGCCAGGAGAGCTGGGCCTTCGACATCGAATCGCCCGGCGGCCGCACGTTGCCGCTGGTGCTGCGCCGCGCGCCGCCAGGTGCTGCCGAGCGCGCCGAGGGCAACGCCTCGCTGGCGACCGAGGCACGGCTGATCGCGCTGGCCGCCGACGCCGGCGTGCCGGTGCCGCAGGTGATTTGCGCGCTGCAGCCCGACATGCAGCTGGGAGAAGGCTTCGTCATGCAGCGCATCGCCGGCGAGACGCTGGGCCGGCGCATCGTCGGTGATCAGCGGCTCGACGCAGCCAGGGCCATGCTGGCACGGCAATGCGGCCGCGCGCTGGCGCGCATCCACGGCATCGCGCCGGCTGCATTGCCGTCGCTGCGAGTGGCTGGGGCGCGCGACGAGCTGGCCTACTACGCGGCGCGGCATCGCAGCCATGGCAGCGCGCGACCGGTATTCGAACTCGCGCTGCGCTGGCTCGAAGATCATCTGCCCGACGACCCACCACGCCTGAGCCTTGTGCATGGCGATTTCCGCAACGGCAACCTGGTGGTTGGCGAAGACGGCCTGCGTGCGGTGCTCGACTGGGAGATGGCCCATGTGGGCGATCCGATGGAGGACCTGGGCTGGATCTGCGTGAACGCCTGGCGCTTCGGCCGCCACGACCTGCCGGTGGGCGGCTTCGGCAAGCGCGAGCAGCTGTTCGCCGGCTATGTCGAGGCCGGCGGCCACCTGCGCGCGGAGCAGGTGCATTTCTGGGAGGTGTTCGGCTGCTTCAAGTGGGGCGTTATCTGCGAGGGCATGGCGCACGCGTGGTCCAGCGGCACCGAGCGCGATGTCGAGCGTGCCGCCATCGGCCGGCGCGCGTCCGAGACCGAGATCGACCTGCTGGAACTGGCGGCGCCGATGCCGGCCGAGGCTGGCTGATGCAGGACCTTCCGACACCCGACGATCTGCTCGCCGCGGTGGCCGACTTCCTGCGGGAGCAGGCGCAGCCGCAACTGAGCGGCCAGGCCGCGTTCCATGCACGCGTGGCCGCCAACGCGCTGGACATCGTGCGCCGCCAGCTGGCGCTGGCACCCGCCGCCGAGGCCGAGGAACTGCGTCGCCTGCGCGAACTGCTGCACTGCGACGGCAGCCTGGCCGAGCTGAACGCACAGCTTTGCCGGCGCATCGCCAGCGGCGAACTCGGCACGCACACGCCGACGCTGGTGCCGCATCTGTGGCGCACGACGCTGGACAAGCTGGCAGTGGACCAGCCCGGCTACGAGAGCTACCGCCGGCTTCGTGCCGCCATCGACCCTGGAGCCTGAGCATGGACTTCGACCTGAGCCCTGAGCTGCTGGCCTACCTGCGTGAACTCGACGACTTCATCGACACGCAGATCAAGCCGTTGGAACAGCGCGACGACAACCAGCGCTTCTTCGACCACCGCCGCGAATGGGCGCGTACCGATTTCGATCATGGCGGCCTGCCGCGCGCCGAGTGGGAGGCGCTGCTGAAGCAGGCGCGGCGCCTGGCCGACGCCGCCGGGCACTGGCGCTTCCCGCTGCCCAGGCAGTACGGCGGGCGCGACGGCAGCCACCTGTGGATGGCGGTGATCCGCGAGCACCTCGCCGCCAAGGGCCTGGGGCTGCACAACGACCTGCAGAACGAGCACTCGATCGTTGCCAACAACCCCTTCGTGCTGATGCTGCGCGACTTCGGCACGCTGGCGCAGCAGCACGAATTCATCGACGGCATGCTGAACGAACGCTACCGCGTCACCTTCGGCCTCACCGAGGCGGCACACGGCTCGGACGCCACGCACATGGAGACCACCGCGGTGGCCGAGACGCGCGACGGCGTGGCCGGCTGGCGCATCGACGGCGAGAAGATGTGGACCACCGGCATGCACGTGGCCACGCACTGCCTGCTGTTCGCGCGCACCTCGGGCCGGGCGGGCGAGGCGCGCGGCATCAGCGCGCTGCTGGTACCGGCGCAATCAGCGGGCGTGAAGATCGAGGAATACCTGTGGACCTTCAACATGCCCACCGACCACCCGCGGGTCAGCTTCAGCAATGTCTGGGTGCCGGCCGACGCGTTGCTCGGCCCGCCGGGTGGCGGGCTGGCGGTGGCGCAGCATTTCGTGCACGAGAACCGCATCCGCCAGGCGGCGTCGAGCCTGGGCGCGGCCGACTACTGCGTGCGCGAAAGCGTGGCCTACGCGCGAGCGCGCAAGCCTTTCGGCGAGGACCTGGCAAGGAACCAGGGCATCCAGTTCCCGCTGGTCGAGTTGGCGACGCAGATCGAGATGCTGCGCCTGCTGATCCGCAAGACCGCCTGGCAGATGGACCAGATGCCCAAGCCCGACATCGAGAAGCACTTGTCCGACAAGGTCTCGATGTGCAACTACTGGGCCAACCGGCTGTGCTGCGAGGCCGCCGACCGTGCGATGCAGGTCCACGGTGGCATCGGCTACTCGCGCCACAAGCCCTTCGAGCACATCTACCGGCATCATCGGCGCTACCGCATCACCGAGGGCGCCGAGGAAATCCAGATGCGCAAGGTGGCCGGACATCTGTTCGGCTACATGGGTGCGAACAAGCACTGAAGCACGGACGCCCGCCGCGACGGGCAAGCCCAGGCCGGGGCGGGTTGTCTACCGAAGCGTGTTCTTGTAGACCTTGCCGTCCTTCATGATCACGACGAACTTGTTCTGCGGGTCACCGAGGGTGTCGAGATCACGCCGAGCGTGCAGTACATCAAGAGCCCGGCGCTCAATCCGGTCGACGACGCGACGCTGCTGTTCGGGCTTCGGCTGCGTCTGGCGATCTGAAGCGGCAGAGCTCGTGGATCCACGGCACCGGTCTTTGACTGCGCTTCGTTGCCATCGCGATTCGTGCATTCATGCTTGGCCTGCTGCCAGCCGCGCTCGCCTTCGCGATCGATGTCAATCTTCAGCAATGCCGGCGCGAGATGCGCAAACAGCGCGACGAACACACCGACGCCGACAAAGATGTGGACAACGCCTTGCCACGCAGATCTGCAACGCTGTGCCCGCGACCACGCGTAGCGCCTGCTCAGCGCACCGGCAATGTCAACAAGGGCTTCGCCCCAGGCACGTTGCCAACCACGGATTCAAAGAGTGCATCGAGCAGGCCGAAGGAACTGCGCGATTGCAGGTCGGTGCCCGATATGTAGAACCAATGGCCGCGGTAGTTGACCTTGAGCCACGCATCGTCGGGGTCGGATGGTGATGAAAGTATGGTCAGCCACTCCTGATCCACCAGCCCTCCACCCCTGACCGACCCACTGGCGATATGCTGTTCGGGCACCCGCACGTACGCGGACGCGAAGCGCAGCACCTCCATCATCGAGCGGTTGTTCAGCACGATCTCCGCCATCTCGGCATCCGGGTCAAAAGCCTGCGACAGGCCGCCGGATTCCGAGCGCAGCTGCTCAACCCCCGAATTGCCCAAGTCGATGATGCCGAAGGCATATTTCTGCGGGTTCAGGCTCAGCAACTCGCGCAGCCGCTGGGCCCGCGGATCGGCATCTGACTTCTTGGAGAAGCGCAAGAACAATGGCTTGGAAAGCTTCAATGGCTCGAACACCGTCGGGTCGTCACGCGTCATGAACTGCAGGCCGTATTGCAGACCGTCGGGAATGGCCCGCGTGTCCAGCCTGTCCAGCGGAATCTTTCCGGCCGCCACGCTGCTCTTTGCGCCGTATCCGAATTCGATCAGGTCTTCGCGCGCAAGCCCGTTCATCAGGTCGAGGGCTTCGACGAACTTCTCGAAGGTGGGCGGCGTGATGATCCGCTCCTCGACGCGAAACTCCTTGTTGCGCAGGCGGTTCATCTTCTTGATTCCGACCCGCAGCACGCGGGTCGGCTGCCAGCCCGCCATGGCCAGCGAGGTGAGTTGGTCGGCGCTCATCGGCGCCAGCAGCTTGCCGTAGAAGTCGCGCGAGTCGGGCAGCGCCCAGGTGACGACCGGGCTCTCCGAATAGGCAATGCCTGTGTTCAAGCCCAGCACATTGGGTGCAGAACCTTGTGACACCGTGCCGTTCACACCCAGGCTGCCCTGCGCCGAGAACTGAGTGGAGATGCTCGAGACCTGCAGGAAATAGGGCGTGTCGTCGTAGCGCAGGCGCACGACGTTGAGCAGCAGCTGCTCCATGTGCGTGCTGCGTATCGCGTCGTTGAGTTCCCAGTGGCGGCGCTGGATGATTTCGGTCTGCATGGCGCAGCC
>JAHECC010000163.1 GCA_024641965.1 Rubrivivax sp. | reverse complement strand
TGCCGTTCCCCGACAGGGTGCCAATCACGATGTCCGCGCCGGCACCGGCAACGGTCTTGCGCCGCTCGGTCTTGAAGCCCAGTTCCTGCAGGCGTTGCTCGAGCACCGTCGCCAGTTTCGTCAGACCGTCATGATCGTTGCTGCCTGATTCGATCTTCACCAGTCGTTCGAGCGTGTCGATCAGTGCAGGGTGCTCGCGCGTGGCGGCGTCGAGCAACTTGGCATCCGGCGCTGCAATTGCCGCAGGTAAACCGATCGCCAAGCCGAGGAAAACGCCCAACTGGACAAGAACGCGCAGGGCGTGGGTTGACATGGACCACCTCCTTGTTGAACCGGCTCGTCACAACGAGCAGGTTGCCCGGCCAGCGTATGACAGTGGCGCGAATCACAAGCCGCTGATCAGTTTGTCACATTGACTTTGCGCATAGAAACTTCAAACGCAGTCAGGGTCGAGCCGCAACAAACCAGCGACGGTCCGAGGTGGTCTAGGGATGACCCATCGGCGCACGAAGAATGTTCGCGCAGTGCAGCTACTCCTCGGCCACCTCAAGCTGGATTCGACGGTGAAGTTCCTCGGCATCGAGGTCGATGGCGCTCCGGAGATTTCCGAGCAGACGGAAGTCTGAATTTGTCGCCAGTGTCCGTGCCGCTCGTCGTGTCGGCGCCACCGCCTTCGATGGCAGCTGTGTGGTGCCTTCGCGAACTGGAGGTCCCGGCCACTATGTATAGATCTCAACTAGGCGTAGTTGGCATGCGCGTACGGTGCGCTCTACGAGCAGACTGAGTTCCAACGTAGCGCCAACTGCTCTACATAGTTTCGGGCTACACGTCTGCGCGCTGGTGTGGAATGCGAGCAAACCGAAGCAGAGCTCCAGCGACTCGGCGACACGCGGCGGTCGGACCGCGGTGTCCCGTTCGATACGCCGCAGAACGGCGCCGATCCTCGGCATTCGCGGTCCGTGGTTCAGCGACAAGAGCACGGCCAGTGTCGTATCGCAGAGCATCGACACATTCTCCGTGGCAGTCGGCCACCCTCCTGATGGGACTGCCGTTGCTGCCGCAACTATGCGGAGAACTTGCGAGCGATCCACAGCGGGAACCCGCGCCATGCCTGCCTCAACGCCATCGCCACCGGAAGAACTATTCCTAGTTGAGATCTATGCATAGTGGCCGTCATGCATAGCTATGCATGACGGCCACAAGCGGTCTGCCGCCACCGGCCGCTTGCTGGAGGTCTAGCGATGCGGCGCGCAGGCGCGAGGCACCCGCTGTGCAAAGCGGGCCTGCCAATCGTCGATGGGCATGAAGCTCGGATTGGCGCGGCAGGAGGCCTCGGTCTCGTGCATCAGTTCTTCGTCGCTCTTGTCTAGGTCGAGCGGATCGCTGTGTGGCTGGGCCACGCAATACGGCGTGTCGATATAGACCTCCGCCGCGTTGCCCTCGGGATCGGTTGGCCGGCGGATTGCGGACAGCCGAGCCCCGCGCACTCTTGTCGCCGCTTATGTGTTCCGGCGCCAAGCCAGCGCGAGCTTTGGCGCCCGCCATGCCAGCTGTTCGTCCGCGCGTCACATCTCATCGCGGCGACCTGCCGGACACGAACCCTTCGACGAACTTTCTCGTTATCGCACTACGAAAACGGCCATCTTGCCGCTCAATCAAGCTCCTTGCGCCGTGGCATGTCGGCGCCACGTCGAGAGCAAGTGATGGCCGAGGCTCGGGTCGCGAAGTCCAGCGCCGACTGGAGCTTTTCGCCCCCCAGCGCCCCCAGCGCCGTGCCCTCCAGCGCATCGTGTTCGACCAGCCAGGTCAGTAGAGCTGCCTGGAACGTATCGCCGGCGCCCACGGTGTCGACGACGTTCACGCTTGCCGGTGAGACGCGTACATGGGCCCGTCGCGTCCAAGCAGCGGCGCCTTCGGCTCCGCCGGTTACCACCACCAGGTTGATACCGCTGCGCAAGGCGTCTGCTGCAAAGCGTTCGGGCTCAGTGCCCGGGTGAAGTAGTTGCAGGTCCTCGTCGCTGATCTTCAGCAGCTGGCAACGCGGCAGCATCCAATCCAACGCCTGGCGCCAGCGGTCGAGATCGGACTCGACATTCAGGCGCACGTTCGGGTCGTAGGCGATCAGCGTGCGCGAATGTTCACGCTCGACCAACGCGCGCAGTGTCGAGGCGATGGGCTCGATGACCATGGCGTAGGAGCCAAACTGCAGGGCGCTTACATCGTTTGGCAGCTTAGCCAGTGCCTGATGCGTCAGTTGTTGATCAGCGCAGCCGGCGCCATAGAACGAGTACGACGGCAATCGGCTGGCCGATTCGCCGACCAGCGCCAGCGTCGTGGGCGCGTCGCTGCGTTGCACGGCCGAGCAGTCCACCCCTTCAAGCTGCAGCGCGCGCATCAGTCGTTCGCCCAGGAAATCGCGCGACACCGCGGCGAGCAGAGCCACCGGTTGCGCCAGCCGCGCCAGCCCGACTGCGGTATTGAAGGGCGACCCGCCAACACGCGCATCCAGGGCCACGCCCGCGGCGGTGTCGCCAGCGGCATAGACATCGAACAAGGCTTCACCACAGACGACAAACATGGCTCTCTTTCGGTTAACGCGCCGGCACAGCGCAGATGGGTCGCCAGCATGCCGCGCCGCCGAGTTCTTGGCATTGGGGTAATCCATTAATCAATCCACTTGATTTATCTATTTACCCCGACCACAATTCATCTGCCCCGAACGCCGGCGCTGCTTCAAGCGCCACCACTTCCATCCAGGAGACATTGACCATGATGAAGATACTGACCCCAGTCGCAATGTGCGCCGCGCTGCTGGTTGCCGCTGGTGCGGCCGGCGCGGCCGACCAAGTGGTGATCGGCTTGATCACCAAGACCGAGACCAACCCCTTCTTTGTGAAGATGAAGGAAGGCGCCGAGGCCGCCGCCAAGGCCAAGGGTGCCAAGCTGCTGTCCGGAGCCGGCAAGACCGACGGTGACAACGCCGGCCAGGTGACGGCGATGGAAAACATGATCGCTGCCGGCGCCAAGACGATCCTGATCACGCCCAGCGACAGCAAGGCCATCGTGCCGTCGATCGAAAAGGCGCGTGCCAAGGGCGTGATGATCATCGCGCTGGACAGCCCGACCGACCCGCAGGACGCCACCGACGCGCTGTTCGCCACCGACAACTACAAGGCCGGCGTGCTGATCGGCCAGTACGCCAAGGCCGCGCTCGGCGGCAAGGCACCCAAGATCGTGACGCTCGACCTGTTCCCGGGCCACCCGGTGGGCGCGCAGCGCCACAACGGCTTCCTGCAGGGCTACGGTCTGCAGAGCTACGACGCCAAGAACAACGAACTGGCCGCGCCGCCGGAAGTGGTGTGCATGGCCGACAGCTACGGTGACCGCGCCAAGGGCCAGACCGCGATGGAGAACTGCCTGCAAAAGGCGCCCGAGGTCAACATCGTCTACACGATCAACGAGCCGGCCGCGGCCGGGGCCTACAACGCGCTCAAGCGCGCCGGCAAGGCCGACGGCGTGGTCATCGTCTCGGTCGACGGCGGCTGTGAGGGTGTGGGCAACGTCGGCAAGGGCGTGATCGCCGCCACCAGCCAGCAGTACCCGCTGAAGATGGCCGCGATGGGCGTCGAGGCCGGCATCGAGTACGCCAAGACCGGCAAGAAGGTCAGCGGCTATACCGACACCGGCGTCACGTTGATTGCCGCCAAGCCGATGCCTGGCGTCGAAAGCAAGGACGTCAAGACCGGCACCCAGCTGTGCTGGGGCAAGAAGTAAGCCCGTCATAGCGATCGGGGATCAGGGCGGGGGGCAGCTGCCCCGGCCGCTGGACCCCGCCCTGTCTCGACCCCTCAGCCGGAGGCACGCCCCCATGGATACCCTCAAGCACAAGCTGCCGCCGATCGGCCAGCTCGGCCCCTTCATCGCGCTGGCGATTGCCTGCGCCTTCTTCGCCGTGACGACCGAACGCTTCTTCAGCGCGCAGAACCTGTCGCTGATCCTGGCGCAGGTGATGGTCGTCGGCGTCATCGCGATCGGTCAGACGCTGATCATCCTGACCGCCGGCATCGACCTGAGCTGCGGGATGATCATGGCGCTGGGGAGCATCGTGATGACCAAGTTCGCGGCCGACTTCGGCCTGCCCTGGCCGCTCGCGGTGGCCTGCGGCATCGCGGTGACGGCGCTGTTCGGGCTGGCCAACGGGCTGCTCGTCACGCGCATCAAGCTGCCGCCCTTCATCGTCACGCTGGGCATGTTCAACATCGCCTTCGCGATCACGCAGCTTTACTCCGGGGCCCAGACCGTCACCGACATCCCCGAGGGCATGATCTGGCTCGGCAACACCTTCGGCATCGGCGACGCCCGCGTGTCCTACGGCGTGGTGCTGATGCTGCTGCTGTACCTGGGCATGTGGTTCTGGCTGCGCGAGACCGGCGCCGGGCGCCACGTGTACGCGGTCGGCAACAACCCCGAGGCGACGCGGCTGGTCGGCATCCCGACCGAACGCGTGCTGCTCGGCGTGTATGTGATGGCCGGCGTGTTCTATGGCATCGCGTCGTTGTTGGCGGTGGCGCGCACTGGCGTCGGCGACCCCAACGCCGGCCAGACCGAGAACCTGGACGCGATCACTGCCGTGGTGCTCGGTGGCACGAGCCTGTTCGGCGGCCGCGGCATCATCCTGGGCACCCTGGCCGGCGCGGTGGTCGTCGGCGTGCTGCGCAACGGCCTGACGCTGATGGGCGTGTCGTCGGTCTACCAGGTGCTGGTGACCGGCATCCTGGTCATCCTGGCGGTGGCCGTCGACCAGATGTCGCGCAAGGCTGCGCGCTGAACCCGGGAGGCATTGAGATGAACACATCGAACCTCGTGATGCAGGCCAAGGGCCTGACCAAGCGCTACGGGCAGGTGACGGCACTGGACGGCGCCGATTTCGAACTGCGCGCCGGCGAGATCCTGGCCGTCATCGGCGACAACGGCGCCGGCAAGTCCAGCCTGATCAAGTGCCTGTCGGGCGCGACCATCCCCGACGCCGGCGAGATCACGTTGGACGGCCAGCCGATTCACTTCAAGAGCCCGATGGACGCGCGCCGCGTGGGCATCGAGACGGTCTACCAGGACCTGGCGGTGGCGCCGGCGATGACCATCGCCGAGAACCTGTTCCTGGGCCGCGAAGTGCGCCGCGAAGGCTTCCTCGGCAACGTGCTGCGCATGCTCGACAAGAAGAAGATGCTGCAGATGAGCGTCGAGCGCATGAACGAGCTGAAGGTCGGCATCCGCTCGATGACGCAGGCGGTGGAGACGCTGTCCGGCGGCCAGCGCCAGTGCGTGGCCGTGGCGCGCGCCGCAGCCTTTGCCGAGCATGTGGTGATCCTCGACGAGCCGACCGCGGCGCTCGGCGTCAAGGAAGGCAACATGGTGCTCGAGCTGATCCGCCGCGTGCGCGACAAGGGCCTGCCGGTGATCCTGATCAGCCACAACATGCCGCATGTCTTCGAGATCGCCGACCGCATCCACGTGGCCCGGCTGGGCCGGCGCGCAGCGGTGCTGAACCCGAAGAAGATCAGCATGAGCGACACCGTGGCAGTGATGACCGGGGCGATGCCGCCGGAGTCGATCCCGGCAGAATGCCTGGCCTGAGCTCTTGCGCTGTACATGAACGACGATCGAGGCGGGGCAGCGGGCATGAACGATGCACCGACAACCAACACTTTGCCCGAAGCGCGGCTGCGACCGCGCGGATCGAACCAGGGCGGCATGCGCCAGTTCAACGAGCGGGTGGTGTTGCAGGCGATCCGTCTGCAGGGCAGTTGCTCGAAGGCCGAAATCGCCCGCCATACTCACCTGACGGCGCAAACGGTCCAGCTGATCATCGCGCGCCTGGAGGCGGACGAGCTGGTGCGCAAGCTGGCGCCGGTGCGCGGCAAGGTCGGCCAGCCTTCGGTGCCGATGGCGCTGAACCCCGATGGTGCGTTTTCCATCGGCGTGAAGATCGGCCGTCGCAACATGGACATGCTGCTCGTGGACTTCACCGGCCAGGTGCGCCAGCGCCTGGGGCTGGACTATGCCTTCCCTGATCCGGACAAGTTGTTCCGAGAGATCGATGCGCGCTTGAAGCAGCTGCGCAAGACGCTGAAGCCGGAACTGCGCGAGCGCCTGTGCGGCATCGGCCTGGCCGCCCCGCTGTCGCTGGGCGGTTGGAACGAATTGCTCGGCGTGGCGCCCGAACTGGCGGAGAAATGGAACCGCATCGACCTGCGCGAGCGCACCGCGGCGCTGGGTGCCGCGGCCGGCCTGCCGGTCGAATTCGTCAAGGACACCGCCGCCGCTTGCGTGGCCGAACTGGTGGCCGGGCGCGGCCGCAGCATGCGTAGCTTCCTGTACATGTTTGTCGACACCTTCATCGGCGGCGGCCTGGTGCTCGACAGCCACCTGATCGGCGGCGCCACGGGCAATGCCGGCGCTGTGGGCTCGCTGCCTTTGGGTCTGAGCAGCTGTGCGGCCAAAGCGCCACAGCAGTTGCTGAATGTCGCGTCGCTATGGGCTCTGGAAGCGCAATACGCAGCCGCAGGGCTCGCCACCGACGCGTGGCAGGACAAGCGCGCGTTGGCCGAGCCCTGGTTGCCGAGCACGCGCGTCTGGCTCGGCAAGGCCAGCTCGGCCATCGCGCTGGCGACCAACAGCGCGGCCTGTCTGCTCGACGTCGAGGGCGTCATCCTCGATGGCTCGTTCGGCCGCGAACTGCTGGCCGCGCTGATGTCTGAGCTCGAAATTGCGCTGCAGCGCTACAACTGGGAAGGGGCCAGCCGCCCACTGGTGCTTTCTGGCACGATCGGCAGCGATGCGCGCGCCATCGGCGGCGCGCTGCTGCCGCTGCATGCGAACTTCGCACCCGATCGCGACCTGTTCCTGAAGATCGACAAGCTCGACCGGGAAACTCGATGAGCCCGAAAACAACCATTGGCCTGGCGCCGCATGACGGTACGACATCGGTCGAATTCGCTCGTCACCTGAGGGCCGACTAGGTCGCAAACCGCTCGGTTGAACCAACATCGCACCGCAAGCCGTTGTCTGCGGCTCACCTCGGACATTGAGTAACGGCCTTTCGGCGATGAATTGCCGGATCGCTACTTCAGCAAGGGGTCGTGCTGAGCCGCACGCTCCTGCAATCAGCGTAACCGGCAGCCGACGTTCAAATCAGGTCGCCTGGCAGCTGTCTTTCACCTAATAAGTAAGACGCCTCCTGATGCTGAGAATTCAATGGGTTGGCGCTGGCGGTTTCATGCCCCGGGGTCGGGGGTGCCCGATGGCAAACTACTCACGGGCCCAACCAAGTGCGATCTCGAGACAGTTGAACGAAAGGCCGCGTAGGACTCTCGGTTTCCAAAAGCCCGCTGAGATGTTCAGCGCATCTGTTGCTTTGACCAGTTGAATCCGCCACCCTGAGCAGGCATTCGGAATCTCCGCTGCTAAGCAACCGTCAATCGCAGAAGCCGCCTTTCGACGCGGCGCGATGCGGCCTCACCTCGAGTGCCAAGTAGCCGACTGCCTGTCAAAACCTCGCATGCCGTCGGAGTCACCCCCGCACCGCCGCCTCGATCGCCGCCACGTCGATCTTCATCATCGGCATCATCGCCTCGAACGCACGCCTGGCCACGTCACCGCCCTTGGCCATGGCATCGGTCAGTACCCGCGGGGTGATCTGCCAGCTGATGCCCCAGCGGTCGCGGCACCAGCCGCAGTGGCTTTCCTCGCCGCCGTTGGCAACGATCGCGTTCCAGTAGCGGTCAGTTTCAGCCTGGTCGAGGCTGGCGATCTGGAACGAGAAGGCTTCACTGTGCTTGAAGCGCGGTCCCCCGTTGAGACCGATGCAAGGGATGCCTGCAACCGTGAATTCGACGGTCAGTGCATCTCCCGCCTTGCCGTCGGGGTAGTCGGCTGGCGCGCGGTGGACGGTGCCGACACTGCTGTCGGGGAAGGTCTGCGCGTAGAAGCGGGCAGCTGCTTCGGCGTCGTGGTCGAACCACAGGCAGATGGTGTTCTTGTTGCTCATCTGTTTACCTCTTGATTGGCAAATTCGGGACTGCCTGTCGATCACTGCGCAGGCATCTGCGAGAGGTCCATGAAGAAGATTTCCCAGATGTGGCCGTCAACATCTTCGAAGCTGCGCCCGTACATGAACGGGTATTCCTGGATTGGATTGACATCGGGCTTGCCGCCGTATGCTTCGGCCGTGGCCACGAGGGCGTCAACCGCCGCACGATCGTCGGCGCTCAGCGCAAGCATGACCTCGCTGGTCTGGTGCGAGTCGGGAATGGGTTTGCGGGTGAAGCTGGCCCACTTGGCGTGTGTCAGCAGCATCACGAAGATTGTGTCCGACAGCACCATGCACGCGCCCGTGTCGTCCGAAAACTGCGGGTTGTTGACGGCACCGATCGCTTCATAGAAGGCCTTGGCCTTCGGCAGGTCGCGCACAGGCAGATTGATGAAGATTTGTTTGGGCATGGCGAGCTTCGAGGTAATTGGAGGTGTGAGGT
>JAHECC010000162.1 GCA_024641965.1 Rubrivivax sp. | reverse complement strand
TGCGCAGGTCGTTGGCACGCAGTAGATGGGTCAGCCTGCGGCGAACAAGATCCGCCAGCATCTGCGGCCCGTCGGTGAGCAATGACAGGCGGCGTACCGCAAGCTCGGTGAGGCAGGCAGGCAGGCAGGTTGATGCTTGGCATGCGTGGCGCAGCGCCGCCTCGCGCACTGGCGCCCTCGGCAAGCCCTGTGCGTCCAGCCACAGAGGCCCGAGGATCTCCTCGATCATCAGGGCTTCCGGGACGGCGGCTAAGAAGCCCAGCCGCGACGAAGCCACCTGTCATGACCGACTCTTGATGGCCGGGTCTTGCCACCGGATTTCGAGAGACCACCGCCCGCTGTACCAGGCATTGCCGACAGTCACGGACGCACCCGTGAATGCGTCCGATGGTCGGTTGCGTGCCAGTCTCGAGCGAACGGGCTCGATGCGCCGCAAGCCACCCGCTCATTGCAGTCGAACGGAAACCACGAGGAAGCCACTCGACATGACTACTCGAAGCTGAGCAGCACCTTCATCGCCTGCGACCGATCGGCCGCCAGCGCGAAGGCCTTGCCGGCGTCGCGGTAGGGCAAGGTCGCTGAGATCAACGGCTTCACATCCACCAGCTTCTTGTTCAGCAGTTCCACCGCGACGGCGAACTCGGCGTGGAATCGGAAGGCGCCGCGCACGTCGAATTCCTTGGCGACGATGGTGTTGATCGGCAGCGTCATCTCGCCGCCCAGCCCCACCTGCATGACGATGCCGCGCGGGCGCAAGGCGTCGAAGGCACTCACCAACGCGCGCTGGTTGCCGCTGGCTTCGAAGAGCACGTCGAAGTGCCCCTTGTCGGCCGTGAACGCAGCCAGGGCGTCCGGCGTCTCGGCCACGTTGATGACCTGGTCGGCGCCGACCTTCAGCGCGCTGCGCAGCGGCGCCGCGGCCATGTCGGTGACGACGATCTGCAGCGCACCGGCACGCCGCGCAGCAATGACAATCAACGCGCCGATCGGCCCGCAGCCGGTAACCAGTACGCGCTTGCCGAGCAGCGGCCCGGCGCGGTTCACCGCATGCAGCGCCACCGACAGCGGCTCGGCCATCGAGCCTTCGCCGTCGCTGACATGGTCGGCCAGCTTGTGCGCCTGGTGCGTGTCGCAGACGATGCGCTGGCGAAAGGCCCCCTGCACATGCGGCATGCGCATCGCGCTGCCGTAATAGCGCATGTCCAGGCAGTGGTTGTGCAAGCCTTGCTGGCAGTAGCGGCACAGCCCGCAGGGCCGGCTCGGGCTGATGGCGATGCGCTCGCCGACGGCGAAGCCTTGCACCGCGCTGCCGACTTCCTCGATGCTGCCCGCCACCTCGTGACCCAGCACCATCGGCTCCTTGATGCGCACGGTGCCGAAGCCCCCATGCTGGAAGTAGTGCAGGTCCGATCCGCAGATGCCGCCGGCGCGCACGCGCACCTGCAGCTGGTTCGGCTCCAGCGGCGGGGTTTCGATGCGCTCGACACGCAAGTCTCCAGCGGCGTGGATCACCAAGGCTTCCATGAAGTGATTTCCTCAGAGTTGGGCGGTGACGCCGCCGTCGACATACAGGACGTGGCCGTTGACGAAGCGCGAGGCGTCGCTGGCCAGGAAGATGGCCGCGCCGACCAGGTCCTCGACATCACCCCAGCGGCGCGACGGCGTGCGGTTGATCAGCCAGCCGCTGAATTCGGGGTTGTCGACCAGCGCCTGGTTCAGCTCGGTCTTGAAATACCCCGGCCCGATGGCGTTGACCTGCAGCCCGTGCGGACCCCAGTCGATGGCCATGCCCTTGGTCAGCATCTTCACCGCGCCCTTGCTGGCGGTGTAGGGTGCAATGCCGGGGCGGCCCAGTTCGCTCTGCACCGAGCAGATGTTGATGATCTTGCCGCGCTGGCGCTCGATCATGTGCCGCGCCACCGCCTGGCCGACGATGAACACGCTGTCGAGGTTGGTGCGCATCAGTTCATGCCAGTGCTCCTGGGTGAAGTCCAGCAGCGGCGCGCGGCGCTGCATGCCGGCGTTGTTGATCAGGATGTCGATGGCGCCGATCTCGGCCTCGACCTTGGCCACTGCCGCGGCCACGGCGGCGGCGTCGCTGGCATCGAAGGCAGCGGCGTGCACCGTGGCGCCCTCGCCGCGCAACTTCTCGGCAGTGGCCTGCAGCTTGTCGGTGTTGCGTCCGTTCAGCACGATGACCGCGCCAGCGCCAGCCAGCCCGCGCGCCAGCGCCAGGCCGATGCCCGCGCTGGAGCCGGTGATCAGGGCCGTCTTGCCGCTCAGGTCGAACTGTGTCAATGCCGGCTGCATGTAAAGCCTTTCGTCGGTTGGGCACACAGCATAGCCGCGAGACGCGGTTTGCCGCGTTGGAGACATCCCGGCCGCGCTGCCTCTGTTACTGTCGCCGCTGGCCATCGGGGCCTGAAAGATCTGGAGGCAGCATGAATTTCACCATGTCGGAAAAGCAGCTCTACTGGCGCGGCCGCGTCGTCGAGTTCATGAACGAGCATGTCTATCCCGCCGTACCCACCTACGAGGCACAGATGGACGGCTTCGGCGCCAACCGCTGGCAGGTGGTGCCGGTGCTCGAGGACCTGAAGGCCAAGGCCAAGAAGGCCGGGCTGTGGAACCTGTTCCTGCCGCACGATTCGCTGCCCGCCGACAGCCCGTACCAGGGGGCCGGCCTGACCAACCTGGAATACGCACCCTGCGCCGAAGAGATGGGCAAGGTGACCTTCGGCTCCGAGGTCTTCAACTGCTCGGCGCCCGACACCGGCAACATGGAAGTGCTGGCGCGCTACGGCGACGACGCGCAGAAGAAGCAGTGGATGGAGCCGCTGCTGGCCGGCAAGATCCGCTCGGCCTTCCTGATGACCGAGCCGGCGGTGGCCTCGTCCGACGCCACCAACATCGAGACCTCGATCAAGCGCGACGGTGACGACTACGTCATCAACGGGCGCAAGTGGTGGTCGTCCGGCGTCGGCGACCCGCGCTGCAAGATCGCCATCGTCATGGGCAAGACCGACCCGTCGGCGCCGACACATTCGCAGCAGTCGCAGATTCTGGTGCCGCTGGAGTCCAAGGGCGTCGAGGTGGTGCGCATGCTGCCGGTGTTCGGCTTCGACGACGCACCGCACGGCCATGCCGAAGTCATCCTGAAGGACGTGCGCGTGCCCGCAGGCAACCTGCTGCTGGGCGAGGGGCGTGGCTTCGAGATCGCGCAAGGCCGCCTTGGGCCGGGGCGCATCCACCACTGCATGCGCACCATCGGCACGGCCGAGGTGGCGCTGGAGAAGATGGTCAAGCGGCTGCAGTCGCGCGTCGCTTTCGGCAAGCGCATCAGCGAACAGTCGGTGTGGGAGCAGCGCATCGCCGAGGCACGCATCGACATCGAGATGACACGCCTGCTCTGCCTGAAGGCCGCCGACATCATGGACAAGGCCGGCAACAAGACCGCCAAGCTGGAGATCGCGATGATCAAGGTGGCCGCGCCGCGCATGGCGCTGCGCATCATCGACGACGCGATCCAGGCCTTCGGCGCCGCCGGCGTGACCACCGACCCGGGCCTGGCCAAGAGCTACGCGCACCAGCGCACGCTGCGTCTGGCCGACGGCCCGGACGAGGTGCACAACCGCTCCATCGCGCGCTGGGAGTTCGGACGCCACAAGGTCGCTACCGTGAAGTGACGCGCACCGGCGGCGGTCTGCACGGGGTTGCCGCCGGGTCGACGCACACGCCATGGGCGGCGAGAATGCAGGGATCTGATCCACGCATCCGGCCATGGCGAACCCTCCTTCCCTGTTCGATCCCTTTGGTGTCTGGAGCGCGCTCGGCACCCGTGCCGAACGCACGCTGAAGCAGCTCGCCGATCGCGGTGTCGCCTCCGATGGTTTTGCCTTCGGCATGAACCAGGCGCTGAACGCCTCGCTGTGGGCCGACCGGCGCGTGCGCACGCTGCAGCACCGACTGCTGGCCGCGCTCGAGCTGCCCAGCCGCACCGAGCTGCTGGCGCTGGGCGAAAAGATGCGGTCGATCGAAGACCGGCTGCTGGCGTTGTCGATGCAGCTGGCGCAACTCGAAGCCGAGTCATCGCCGAAGCACCCACCGCCTCGGCTGCCGTCACCACCGCGCACGCGCAAGCCCCCTGCCGCTGCCACGTCTGCTGCGCCGTCGCGCAGCAAGGCCCGCCGATGAGCCTGGACACGGCGTCGATCGGCGAGCGCATTCGCGCCGATGTCGACCGCCTGCTGCAGCGCGGCCGCAAGGGTTTCGACTACCTCAGCTCGAGCGCGCCGACGATGGGCACGACGCCGCGCGACCTGATCCACCAACGCGGCACGCTGGCGCTGTACCGCTACCGGCCGCTGGCCGACGAGGTCTACCGCGTGCCGCTGCTGATGGTGATGGCGCTGACCAACCGCGGCTACATCCTCGACCTGGCACCGGGCCAGAGCCTGGTGGAGTTTCTGCTGAAGCAGGGCTACGACGTGTTCATGATCGACTGGAATGCGCCGCGCAGCGACGAAGCGCCGTTGCGACTGGAGGATTACACGCTCGACTTCATTCCCGACTGCGTGGAGCGCGTGCAGCAGGCCAGCGGCGTCGACACGCTGAACCTGGCCGGCTACTGCATGGGCGGGCTGCTGTCGACGCTGTACTGCGCCATGCATCCACGTGGCCCGGTGGCCAACCTGGCGGTGCTGACCACGCCCATCGATTTCAGCCAGATGCGGCTGTTCCACCACTGGGCCGATGCCAAGCACTTCAACGTCGATCACCTCGTCGATGCCACTGGCAACGTGCCGCCGTCGCTGATCTACGAAGCCTTCAACCTGCTGCGCCCGGCCGACATCGTGTTGGGCAAGGTGCAGTTGTGGGACAAGATGTGGAACGACGAGTTCGTGCGCTCGTACCGCATGTTCGAACGCTGGGGTCGCGACATCCTGCCCCTGCCCGGCGAGCTGTTTCGCCAGCTGACCCGGTCGCTGATGCGCGAAAACCGGCTGCTGCACAACACGCTGACGCTGGGCCGGCGGCGCGTCGACCTGCGCCGCATCACGCTGCCGGTACTTCATGTCGTGGCCGAGCACGACCACATCGTGCCCTACGCAGCGGCGCAGCCGCTGATCGAATCCATCGACTCGGTCGACAAGGAGGAACTGGTGCTCAAGGGCGGTCACGTCAGCCTGGCCGCCGGCAACAATGCCGTGAAGCGGTTGTGGCCGCGTCTGGATGCCTGGCTTTCAGGCCGATCGATATGAAGCCGCTCACCGACCGGGGATACCCTCACCAACTGGACTGCGCCGGCGGCGCGATCGAGATCCGGTTGCTCACGCCCACCGATCAAGCCGCCGTGCTGGCCTTTGCGCAGCGGCTGTCCACGCACGACCTGCTGTTCCTGCGCCGCGACATCAGCCAGCCGCCGGTGGTGGCGGCGTGGATGGAGGCCACGCGCCGGGGCCGGATGCTGAGCCTGGTGGCGCTGCGCGCCGGCGTGCTGCACGGCTGCGCAACGCTGGTACGGGATCCACTGTCTTGGTCGCCGCATGTCGGCGAGCTGCGCGTCATCGTCGAGGCTCCGCTGCGCGGTCAGGGCGTCGGCCAGAAGCTGACACGCGAGTGTTTCGCCATCGCGCTGGACATGGGCCTGGAAAAGCTGACCGCGCTGATGACGGTGGACCAGCCCGGTGCGATCGCGGTGTTCGAGGGCCTGGGCTTCCAGCCTGAAGCCTTGTTCCGTGGGCATGTCAAGGACCGCGAAGGCAAGACGCACGACCTGATCGCGCTGAGCCACGACGTGGCCTCGTTCAGCGCGCAGCGCGCGGCCTACGGCATCGACAAGGCTTTCTGAACACCGCCGATGCGTGCCGATGTTCCACAAGTCCAGGGCAAACCCGCCGTCGAAGTCGATATCGTGATCGAGGTGCCCAAGGGCAGCTTCCTCAAGCGCGGATCCAGCGGGCACATCGACTTCGTCTCGCCGCTGCCCTGCCCCTACAACTACGGCGCGGTGCCGACCCACCTGGGGCTCGAAGGCGACCTGCTCGATGCGCTCGTGCTCGGCCCGAGACTGCGTCTGGGCACACGCCTGCGCATGCGTGCCTGGGGCGCGGTAACGCTGACCGACCGCGGCCTGTCGGACGACAAGCTGATCTGCAGCGCCGAGGCCCCGAGCGCGCGACAGATCGAGCGGGTGCTGCGCTTCTTTCGTTTCTATGCGCGCTGCAAGGGCGTGCTCAACCTGTGGCGCAGGCGGCCCGGGCGCAACGCCAGCGAGGGCTGGTGCGATGCCGCCGCGGCGATGGCGCGGGCGCGGCCGTTGCAGGGTACCGTCGCTCCGCGGGTGCCTTTCTGAATCGAGGCGGTACGCAACTCCGGTCCGGCGCTACGCGCCGACGACGCCGCAGGCGATGCGAGCACCGCCGCCACCCAGCGGCGCCGGATGATCGGCATGGTTGTCGCCGCCGATGTGGATCATCAGCGAGCGCTTGTCGACGTCGGCCAGGGTCTTCAGGCGCGGTGCCAGCACCGGGTTGCTGGCGCTGCCATCGGCCGCGACGAACAGCGCCGGCAGGTCGCCCAGATGGCCTTCGCCCCAGGGTTCGCCATGCTTCTTCGTGCCTTGTGGGTCGTAGTGCCCGCCCGCCGACAGCGCGGGCACCGGCTTGCCGTCGTTGTCTTTCGATGCGCAGCTGGGGTTCTCGTGCACGTGAAAGCCGTGCAGGCCCGGTGCCGGCAGCCCGGTCAGCGCCGGATAGAAGGCCAGCCCGAAGGGCGTCTCCACGATGCGCACCATGCCCACGGCCGCGCCAGCGCCGGTGGCTTCGGCCATGTTCATTTTGACGACGATTTCGGCGCCATGGGCGAAGGCGGCAACGGCCAGGCCGGCTGCAAGGGTGAAGACATGTTTCATGCGCTGTTGCTCCAGGGGTGAGCATTCATTCTCGCTCCTGAATCCCAATTTGCGAAGTGCCCGGGTTGCTCTTGAGGGTGACGCGCGGGCGTCGGTGCACCGCCGGCCACCGTGCCGTGTGCCGCGCCTCGACTGCAAGCGCGCGCGCCCGCTGCATCGACACGGCCTTGCACACGCGCTGCCGCATCGGCCCGATCGGCGGTAGCCTTCGGCGATGCAGCCCGGCGTCGCGAGTCTCTTGCCCGACGATCCCGGCATCGAGGTGGATGTCGTGATCGAGGTGCCCAAGGGCAGCTTCCTGAAGCGCGGCCTGGGCGGCTCGATCGATTTCGTCTCGCCGCTGCCCTGCCCTTACAACTCCGGCGCCGTGCCGACGCGTCTCGGGCTCGAAGGCGATCTGCTCGATGCGCTGATACTCGGCCCGCGCCTGCGCTTCGGCATGCGGCTGTGCCTGCGTGCCTGGGGCGCGATCACGCTGACCAACCGTGGCCTGTTCGACGACAAGCTGATCTGCTGCGCCGACATGCCGAGCGCGCAGCAGATCCACAACGTGCTGCGCTTTTTTCCGCTTCTATGCGCGCTGCAAGGCGGTGCTCAACCTGTGGCGCGACCGGCCCGGACGCAACGCCAGCGAGCGCTGGTGCGATGCGGCCGTGGCGATGGCGCGGGCGCGTCCGCTTCGCGGCGCTGTGCCCGGCCCGATCGTCCCCTTCTGAAGCACGGCATGCCGCACCGCGGCAATCACCTGATCTCGTGCGGGTCGTCGCTGCGGCAAGGCCCCAGTATCGTCGCGAGCAAGAACGCATCCTGCACCTTGCGCCGGCTGCCGAGCAGCGATCGCCGGATCGGGCCGAGTAGACCCCCGGCGAAGCGGCGTTCATGATAGGGGCTGCATCACCGTTGCCCACCATGACCGACGTCTTCATTTCCTACTCGCGCAAGGACCAGCCCTTCGTACGCCAGCTGGCGGCCGCGCTCGAGTCGCGACAGCGTGATGCCTGGGTCGACTGGGAGGGCATTCCACCGACGGCAGAGTGGCTCAGCGAGATCCACGCAGCCATCGACGCCGCCGACACGTTCCTGTTCGTGATGAGCCCCGACTCGCTGGCCTCGCAGGTCTGCACGCTGGAGATCGAGCACGCCGCGCGCCACAACAAGCGCCTGGTGCCGGTGCTGCGCCGCGATGCCGGCGGCCAAGCAGTGCACGACACACTGGCCAGGCTGAACTGGATCTTCATGCGCGAGCAGGACGATTTCGAAGCCGCCACCAGCACGCTGATCGAGGCGCTGGACACCGATCTGGCGCACGTGAAGCTGCACACGCACTACCTCAAGCGTGCGCTCGAATGGCAGCACATGGCCTTCGACAGGAGTTATGCGCTGCGTGGTCGCGATCTGCGCGCGGCCGAGACCTGGCTCGCCGACAGCGGCGGCAAGGCGCCGCAGCCGACCTCGCTGCACAACCGCTACATCCTCGACAGCCGTCGTGTCGCGACGCTGCGCCAGCGCATCACCGGCGGTGCCATCGCCGCCGGGTTGCTGATCGCCACCGTGCTGGGCCTGCTTGCGCTGCAACAGCGCGAGGCGAAGCGCCAGAACCAGCAGCGCGCGATCGCAAACCAGCTGGTCGGCGA
>JAHECC010000023.1 GCA_024641965.1 Rubrivivax sp. | reverse complement strand
CTGCTGCGTGTCGTCCAGGAGCGCGCGGTGCGGCCGATCGGTGCCGTCGGCGAAATGCCGGTCAATGTGCGCATCCTCAGCGCGACGCACCGCGATCTGGGCGAAGAGGTGCACGGCGGGCGATTTCGCCAGGACCTGTACTACCGTTTGAATGTCATCTGCATTCACCTGCCGCCGCTGCGTGAACGCGCGCCCGACCTGGCGCTGATCTGCAGTGCACTGCTGGAACGCATCGCACACGAGGCAGGCGTGACGCCGGTGCCGTCGATGAGTGACGCGGCGCTGCGCGCGCTGGCCGCATACCCATTCCCCGGCAACGTGCGCGAGCTCGAGAACCTGCTGCAACGGGCGCTGGCATTGACCGGCGGTGAAGTCATCGAGCCGCAGGACCTGGGCCTGGTCGATGACCCCTGGTTGGGCGACGCCATCGTTGGCGACGAGCCCGTGGAGTCGCCGCCTGTGGCTGCTGCGGACGAAGCCGCCACGCAAGCGGCGAAGCCGGCGCCGCTGCCGAACGACCTGCAGGCACACCTCGACCAGGTCGAGCGTGACATCCTGCGGCGCGCACTGGAGCGCCACCGCTACAACCGCACCGCGGCCGGCGCCAGCCTGGGCTTGACGCTGCGTCAGATGCGCTATCGCATGTCGCGTCTGGGCGTGATCGCGGGCGACGGACTTGGTGACTCGGTCTAGCAGCGAATGGCATGGCGGCTGGTGGCGTGCGGCGCGCGCGCTGCCTTCGCCCAATTTCGATGTCCGGCCTGAAGGCCTGCCGATCACGCTGGCGGTGCTGCATTCGATCAGCCTGCCGCCGGGCGAATACGGCGGCGACGCCATCGAGCGGCTGTTCTGCAATCGGCTGGATTGGGATGCCCATCCGTACTACGCGCGCATTCGTGGCCTGCGCGTGTCGGCGCATTTCCTGGTGCGTCGTGACGGCAGCCTGCTGCAGTTCGTGTCCTGCGAGCATCGGGCCTGGCATGCCGGGCAATCGATCTGGCGCGGCCATGAAGACTGCAACCACTACTCGATCGGCATCGAGATCGAGGGGCTCGAGGGCGACAGTTTCGAGGCGACGCAGTACGTGCGCGTGGCCACGCTGCTGCGCGCGCTGAGCCGCCGCTATCCGATCGAGGAAGTGGTCGGCCATGAAGACATCGCGCCCGGACGCAAGTTCGATCCCGGCGCGGGCTTCGATTGGGTCGGTCTGCGCCGCGTGCTGCGGCGCAAGCGGCCGAGCCTGCCACGCGCCCTGCGCTGAGCGGCACATCGATTTCGCAAGTTCAGGGGAAAACACTACCGGTAGTGCATTGCATGGGGCCAAGGCCCCAGATATAGTGTGCCCTGTGATACGCTCCGCACCCTTCATCAAGGCTGTGGGCACACCGGTTCAGGGGCTGTGGGCTGCGTCGCCACGGTTGTCCGAACCCGGAGCCCGCGCGTCATCGCGCGTGGTTGCACGCTGAGCCGACACGCCGCTCGAGTAGCCGTCTCGTCCGCCTTCGCCTTCGTCCCTCTCTCCATATATACAGGCCCCTAAATGCAAGCCATTGCTTCCCAGGCTGCGGAAATCGCCGCGTTGTCCCGAGTCAAGATGCCAGCCGCCGGCGGTTCTTCCGCCTACGCGGGTTATCAGATCATTCGCCGCAACGGGGCGGTGGTGGTGTTCGAGCCGAACAAGATCGCGGTGGCCCTGATGAAGGCCTTCCTGGCGGTGCACGGCACGCAAGGTGCGGCTTCGGCCAGCGTGCGCGAGACGGTGGACACGCTGACCGAGGCGGTGGTGCGTGCGCTGCTGCGCTCGCGTCCTGGTGGCGGCACTTTCCATATCGAGGACGTGCAGGACAGCGTCGAGCTCGGCCTGATGCGCGGCGGCCATCACGAAGTGGCACGCGCCTATGTGCTGTACCGCGAGCGGCGCACGCAGGAACGCGCCAGCCAGCCTTCGGCACCCTTGGCGCGCGCGGCCGAGATCCATGTGCTCGACAACGGCCAGAGCGTGCCGCTGGACATGGCGGCGCTGCACGCCCTGGTCGATTCGGCCTGCGCGGGCTTGGGCACCGACGTCAAGCCCGAGCCGATCCTCGCCGAGACGCGCCGCAACCTGTACGACGGTGTGCCCATCGACGAGGTCTACAAGGCCTCGATCCTGGCCGCGCGCACGCTGATCGAGAAGGACCCCGCCTATTCGCGCGCCACGGCGCGTCTGCTGCTGCACACCATCCGCCGCGAGATCCTCGGCGGCGAGGTCACGCAGGCGCAGATGGGCGAGCGCTACCTCGAGTACTTCCCGCAGTTCGTCAAGAAGGGCGTGGCGGCCGAGTTGCTGGACGACAAGCTGCTGCAGTTCGACCTGGCGCGGCTGGGCGCGGCGTTGCTGCCCGAGCGCGACCTGCAGTTCGACTACCTGGGCCTGCAGACGCTGTACGACCGCTACTTCCTGCACGTCGACGAGCAGCGCATCGAGATGCCGCAGGCCTTCTTCATGCGCGTGGCGATGGGTCTGGCGCTGAACGAGATCGACCGCGAGGCGCGCGCCATCGAGTTCTACAACGTGCTGTCCAGCTTCGACTTCATGTCCAGCACGCCGACGCTGTTCAACGCCGGCACGCGCCGCTCGCAGCTGTCTAGCTGCTACCTGACCACCGTGGCCGACGACCTGGACGGCATCTACGAGGCGCTGAAGGAAAACGCGCTGCTGTCCAAGTTCGCCGGTGGGCTGGGCAACGACTGGACCAATGTGCGCGCGCTGGGTTCGTACATCAAGGGCACGAACGGCAAGAGCCAGGGCGTGGTGCCCTTCCTGAAGGTGGTCAACGACACCGCGGTGGCGGTGAACCAGTGTTTCGCTCCCGATACGGGGGTCTACTCGGCCGACGGCGTGAAACCCATTCGCGACCTGAAGCCCGGCGACCTCGTGCTCGGCAAGTCCGGAAAGTACCGCGAAGTGCAGCGACGCTTTGCCTACAACCAGGATGGCCCGATGGTCAGCGTGAAGGTCAAGCACTCGATCGAAGCGATGCTCGTCACTGCGGGGCATCCCTTCTATGCCATCCGCGAGGTGCCGAAGGAGCAGGCCAACCAACGCACGCTGGACTGGTTGGCAAAGGGCAAGGTCCGGGCGGAATGGGTCGAGGCCGCGCAGCTTCAGGCGGGCGACTACGTCGCACAGGTCATTCCCACCGAGGTGGTGCACTGCCCCGGGCTGACGGAGGACGACGCGCGCCTGTACGGCATCTTGCTGGGCGACGGGCACCTCTCGAAGGACGGCATGCAGTGGGGTGTGTCGGGCAACCCTGGCAAGGACGAGCATCTCGAATTCGTGCGCGGCTACCTCGACCGGCTGGGCGTGCACTACTGGGAAACCGGCCGGGGCGCCAGCTATGCGCAGGTGCATTGGGCTTTCGGCCGGGGCGTGGTGCGCGAGGCCACGACCGGGCGGATTGCAGGCGCTGGCGCGCCGTCCATGCCATTTGTCTTCGACGACATCTACGACGCCGAGGGTCGCAAGCGCATCGCGCGCCGCTTCTCGCACTTGCCCCGAACCCATACGCTTGCATTGGTGCGTGGATTGCTGGAAACCGATGGCGGGGTGTCGCGTGGCAAGGAGATTTATTTCACCAACACCTCGAAGTCGTTGGTCGAGGGTCTTCGGTACCAGTTGCTGCGCCTCGGCGTGCCGACCGCGGGCCAGTATCGCGAGCGCGAACAAGCCCATGACGCGGTGCGTTCGGATGGATCGACGACTCGCTTCGAAGGGCTGACGAAGGCCTTTGACCTGCGCGTGCCGGCGGTAGCCGAGGTTGCCGACTTGGTCGGCTGTAAGCCGATCGCGAAGAAGAACTGGCTCGAATTGGAGGGCAAGATCTTCTCGCGCGTGAAGTCGGTGCAGGGCATCTCGCCCAAGCCCTTCGTATATGACCTGCAGGTCGAAACCGACGAGTCCTACATGACCACGTCCGGACTTGCCCATAACGGCGGCAAGCGCAAGGGCGCGGTGTGTGCCTACCTGGAGAGCTGGCACCTGGACATCGAGGAATTCCTCGAACTGCGCAAGAACACCGGCGACGACCGGCGCCGCACGCACGACATGAACACCGCCAACTGGGTGCCCGACCTGTTCATGCAGCGTGTCATGGAAGGCGGCGACTGGACGCTGTTCAGCCCCAGCACCTGCCCGGACCTGCACGACAAGTTCGGGCGTGACTTCGAGGTGGCCTACACCGCCTACGAAGCCAAGGTCGACCGAGGCGAGATCAAGCTCTTCAAGCGTTTGCCGGCCAAGGACCTGTGGCGCAAGATGCTGTCGATGCTGTTCGAGACCGGGCATCCGTGGATCACCTTCAAGGACGCCTGCAATGTGCGCAGCCCGCAACAGCACGTCGGCGTGGTGCATTCGTCGAACCTGTGCACCGAAATCACGCTGAACACCGGTGACTCCGAGATCGCGGTGTGCAACCTGGGCTCGGTCAACCTGGCGCAGCACCTGAAAGATGGGTTGGTCGACCAGGACAAGCTCAAGCGCACCGTAGCCACCGCGATGCGCATGCTCGACAACGTCATCGACATCAACTACTACGCGGTGAAGAAGGCGCGTGATTCGAACCTGCGCCATCGTCCTGTGGGGCTGGGCATCATGGGCTTCCAGGACAGCCTGTACCAATTGCGTGTGCCCTATGCCAGCACGGCTGCGGTGGAGTTCGCCGACCGTTCGATGGAAGCCGTGTGTTACCACGCCTACTGGGCCAGTACCGAACTTGCCGAGGAGCGCGGGCGCTATTCCAGCTATCGCGGCTCGCTGTGGGACCGTGGTGTGTTGCCGCTGGACTCGCTCGACCTGCTGGCCGAAGCGCGCGGCGGCTATGTCGAGGTCGACCGCAGCCAGAGCATGGACTGGGACGCGCTGCGTGCGCGCATTCGCGAGCACGGCATGCGCAACAGCAACTGCGTGGCCATCGCGCCCACCGCCACCATCTCCAACATCATCGGTGTCGATGCCTCGATCGAGCCCTGCTTCGGCAACCTGTCGGTCAAGTCGAACCTGTCGGGCGAGTTCACCATCGTCAACGAGTACCTGGTGCGCGACCTGAAGAAGCTCGGGCTCTGGGACGACGTGATGGTCATGGACCTGAAGCATTTCGACGGCTCGCTGCGCCGCATCGATCGCGTGCCCGACGAACTGAAGCGCCTGTATGCCACCGCCTTCGAGGTCGAGACGCAGTGGCTGGTCGAAGCCGCGGCGCGGCGCCAGAAGTGGATCGATCAGGCGCAGTCGCTGAACATCTACATCGCCGGTGCGTCGGGCAAGAAGCTCGACGAGACCTACAAGCTGGCCTGGACGCGCGGCCTGAAGACCACCTACTACCTGCGCACCGTCGGCGCAACGCATGCCGAGAAGTCCACCGTGCATTCGGGTGCGATGAATGCGGTGTCGTCGCAGTCGGGTGGCGGCGTGTCGGCGAGCGGATCTGCAAGTGCGGTACCGGACGCGCCGGCCAGCGACATCAAGTTCTGCGCGATCGACGAACCCGATTGCGAGGCCTGTCAATGAGACAACGCGCGCATCGCGCATCGTCGGCAACGACGCGCGATGCGCGGGGGCAACAAAGCGCGCGACAACATCGCGCGAATGTCAACTAGTGCTTGGTGTTCACACGCAACACTCACATAATCACGCGCCATAGGACGTACACACACATGCTGGTCTGGGAAGAAGAAGTTCGCACCCTGTCGAAGACTGCCACACTCGGCGCCGCACCGTCACTGCAACGTGATGAGCTGCAAGTGCCACCGTCCCCGTCGGCGCCACGCGCCACCCCCGCTGCCGCTGCTGCCACGTCACCTGTCCACCACCGTGTGGTCGCCGCCGACAAGCGCATCATCAATGGCAAGACCGACGTCAATCAGCTGGTGCCCTTCAAGTACAAGTGGGCCTGGGAAAAGTACCTCGCCACCTGCTCGAACCACTGGATGCCGCAGGAGATCAACATGTCGCGCGACATCGCGACATGGAAGGATCCCAACGGTCTGAGCGATGACGAGCGCCGCATCATCAAGCGCAACCTCGGCTTCTTCGTGACGGCCGATTCGCTCGCCGCCAACAACATCGTGCTCGGCACCTACCGGCATATCACCGCGCCCGAATGTCGGCAGTTCCTGCTGCGCCAGGCCTTCGAAGAGGCGATCCACACCCACGCCTACCAGTACATCGTCGAATCGCTGGGCCTGGACGAAAGCGAGATCTTCAACGCCTACAACGAGGTGAAGTCGATCCGCGACAAGGACGAGTTCCTGATCCCGTTCATCAACGCGATCATGGACCCCAACTTCGTTACCGGCACGCCCGAGGCCGACCAGAAGCTGCTGAAGAGCCTGATCGTCTTCGCCTGCCTGATGGAAGGGCTGTTCTTCTACGTCGGCTTCACGCAAATCCTGTCGTTGGGCCGGCAGAACAAGATGACCGGCGCGGCCGAGCAGTACCAGTACATCCTGCGCGATGAGTCGATGCACTGCAACTTCGGCATCGACCTGATCAACACCATCAAGCTCGAAAATCCGCAGTTGTGGACGCCGTCTTTCAAGGCCGAGATCAAGTCGCTGTTCGAGCACGCGGTCGAGCTCGAGTACCGCTATGCCGAGGACACCATGCCGCGCGGCGTGTTGGGCCTCAACGCCTCCATGTTCAAGGGCTATCTGCGCTACATCGCCAACCGGCGGGCCACGCAGATCGGCCTCGAAGCGCTCTACCCGAACGAGGAAAACCCGTTCCCGTGGATGAGCGAAATGATCGATCTGAAGAAGGAACGGAATTTCTTCGAAACACGCGTCATCGAGTACCAGACCGGCGGCGCGCTTTCGTGGGATTGAATGTGGCTGCGGCAAATTCCAAGAACAACTTGTGCAGCAGATTCGTTTTCGAGGACCGTGATGCATCGACAGCAGAAGCGATGCGCCGGCCCGCACCCCATTCGTCGCACCGGGGCGACCGCTCGGGCAATGGTGCCCAAGCAGACCACCGGGCGATGAATCGCCGCGCTGTATCGAGCAGCGCGGTGCTCTTTGCAACTTGATCAAGGAGATCGTTATGGCAACTGCGAAAAAAGCGCCGGCAAAGAAGGCGCCGGCTAAGAAGGCCCCGGCCAAGAAGGCGGCGGCGAAGAAGGCGGTGAAGAAGGCCGTCGCGAAGAAGGCCGTGAAGAAGGCCGTCGTGAAGAAGGCCGTGAAGAAGGCCGTCGTGAAGAAGGTCGTCGCCAAGAAGGCCAAGGCTGCGGCGAAGAAGGCCGTCGTGAAGAAGGTCGTCGCCAAGAAGATCGGCGCCGCCGTCAAGAAGGCCGCCGTGAAGAAGGCTGTCGCGAAGAAGGCCGTCAAGAAGGTCGTGGCCAAGAAGGCTGCGGCGAAGAAGCCGGCGGCGAAGAAGGCTGCAGCAAAGAAGAAGGCGGCACCCAAAGCGGCCCCTGCCGCTGCTGCGCCTGCAGCGAAGACGGCACTGAGCCCGGCTGCGGCCTGGCCGTTCCCGACGGGCAACAAGCCCTGAGCGTCAGCCGACGGGTCGCGCCCTGCGCGCCCTGGCGGTCAGCGACTGAAAAACCCGGACTCGTCCGGGTTTTTTTTCGGCTGCTGCGACCGGCTTTTCGTCATCGCGGGACGCGTGTGCCGAACCCGAAGCTCAGGCGCGTCCTTGCCGCGCCACTGCGGCGGCAGCTTCGGCTACCGCCTTCGCATCGCCCAGGTACTGGCTGCGCAAGGGCTTCAATTGCTCGTCCAGTTCGTAGACCAGCGGTATGCCGTTCGGGATGTTCAGGCCGACGATGTCGGCGTCGCTGATCTGGTCCAGGTATTTCACCAAGGCGCGCATCGAGTTGCCGTGCGCCGAGACCACCACCCGCTGGCCCGAGCGGATGGCAGGCGCCAGCACTTGGTTCCAGAACGGCATGACGCGCGCCACCGTGTCCTTCAGGCACTCGGTGAGCGGAATCTGTTCGGGCTGCAAGGCGGCATAGCGCGGGTCGCCGCGTTCGCTGCGCGCATCACCCGCTTCGAGCGCGGGTGGCGGTGTGTCGTAGCTGCGCCGCCAGATCAGCACCTGCTCGTCACCGTACTTCTTGGCAGTTTCGCCCTTGTTCAAGCCCTGCAGCGCGCCGTAGTGGCGCTCGTTCAAGCGCCAGTCGTTGACCACCGGCACCCAGGTGCGGTCCATCTGGTCCAGGCAGTGCCACAGCGTCCAGATGGCGCGCTTGAGCACCGAGGTATAGGCGATATCGAACTCGAAGCCAGCCTCGCTCAGCAGCCGGCCCGCCTGCTGAGCCTGTGCCACGCCGGTTTCGGTCAGGGCCACGTCGGTCCAGCCGGTGAAGCGGTTCTCCAGATTCCAGGTCGATTCGCCATGACGAATCAGCACGAGCTTGTACATGGGTGCTTTGGGGTGTTGATGGTGTCCGAATGGAGCTCGATTCTATAATCCGCCGCCTCTCGCAGACACCGGCTCGCCCAAGTGCAATTCATCGTCGACAACTGGATCCTTATCTTCGCCGCGCTGACCTCTGGCGGCATGCTGCTATGGCCGATGCTCAACAAGGGCGGCCCCGGCGGCAAGCTTTCCACCGCCGAGGCCGTGCGCCTCATCAATCACGAGAAGGCCGTGCTGATTGACGTTTGCGAACCGGGCGAGTTTGCTGCCGGGCATGCGGCCGGTGCACGCAACGTACCCATCAGTGCGCTGGACAACGCCAAGGGGCTGCCGACAAACAAGGCGTTGCCGCTGGTGCTGATGTGCGCCACCGGCGCACGTTCCTCGCGCGCCGCGGCGCAGTTGCGCAAGGCGGGCTACAGCAATGTGCACCCGTTGGCCGGCGGCAACGCCGCCTGGCGTGAGGCCAGCCTGCCGATCGAGAAGTCCGCCTGAGCTGCCACAAAGGCGCTCGCCCCCGCTCCGGCACGGATATCGCCGCGGACGCAGAATGCGCGGGCCCACAACCTGCCGCCATCGCATGAACGCCGTTCGCATGTACGTCACGCAAACCTGCCCGTATTGCCACCGCGCCAAGGCACTGCTGCACAAGCGCGGGGTGAACCATATCGATGAGGTGCGTGTCGATCTCGAGCCGGCGCAGCGTGCGCAGATGATGCAGATGACGGGGCGCCGCACGGTGCCGCAGATCTTCATCGGCGACACGCATGTGGGTGGCTGCGACGACCTGATCGACCTCGATCGCCGCGGCGGCCTGCTGCCGATGCTGGGCGCCACCGGCTGATCGCGCCCGGCCGGCGCCGGCATGGGGCTGGGGGATAATCCGATTTCTTGGCCCACGGCGCTGCGACGCCGTGTGGCCCATGCCACTTACATTTCGGAAACCCCACCATGGCCGACGAAGAGCAGACCCCGGTATTCCAGATCCAGCGCATGTACCTGAAGGACCTGTCGCTGGAGCAACCCAACTCGCCGCAGATCCTGCTCGAGCAGCAGCAGCCCCAGGTCGAGATCAACCTGGGCATGGGCGCCGAGCCGGTCGGCGAAGGCGTCTACGAGGTCACGGTGACGGCCACCGTGACGACCAAAGTCAAGGACAAGACGCTGTTCCTGGTCGAGGCCAAGCAGGCCGGCATCTTCGAGATCCGCCATGTGCCCGAGGAACAGATGCAGGGCATCATCGGCATCGTCTGCCCGCAGATGATCTACCCGTATCTGCGCGCCATCGTGTCGGATGTCTGCACACGCGCCGGTTTCCCGCCGATCCTGCTGACGGAAGTCAACTTCCAGGCGATGTTCGAGGCGCAGCAGGCGCAAGCTGCCGCGCAGAACGGCAACGGCGCATCGAGCATCATCACCAGCGCGAATTGAGTCGTCACGGCCGCTGCGAATCGCCGGGCGGCGCGTGAACATCAGCGTGTTGGGCGCCGGAGCCTGGGGCACGGCGCTGGCCTTGTCGTGTGCAGCGCGCCATGACACATGGCTGTGGACGCGCGACGCGCAGCAGGCGGCGCTGATGCACGAGCAGCGCTGCAACCGGCGCTACCTGCCCGAACTGCAGCTTCCCGAGCGGCTGCATATCAGCGACGATCATGCCGCGGCCGTGCAGCATGCGATGGGCGGCTTGCTCGTCATCGCCACCCCCATGTCGGCCTTGCGTGAACGCCTGGCCGCATTGCCGGCGAACATGGCGGTGCTGTGGTTGTGCAAGGGCTTCGAGGCCGGCAGTGGCGCGCTGGGCCACGAGGTGGCACGCGCATTGCGGCCGCGGGCGGCGGCGGGCGTGCTGTCCGGGCCCAGTTTCGCGCTCGAGGTCGCACGTGGACAACCCACCGCGCTGGTGGTCGCCAGCAGCGACACCGGGCTTTGCGACACGGCCGTGGCCGCATTCCACTGCGATGCGCTGCGCATCTATAGCTCTGCGGACCCCATCGGTGTCGAGGTCGGTGGTGCGGTGAAGAACGTGCTGGCCATCGCCACCGGACTGGTCGACGGGCTCGCCGAGCGCGCCGGCGAACGGCCGATGCCGGGCCTGAATGCGCGCGCCGCACTCGTCACGCGTGGCCTGGCCGAGATGACGCGTCTGGGCGTGGCCCTGGGGGCGCGCGCCGAAACCTTCATGGGCCTGTCCGGCCTGGGCGATCTGGTGCTGACCGCGACCGGTGATCTGTCGCGCAACCGGCGTGTCGGCCTGCTGCTGGCGCAGGGACTGGCGCTGCCGGACATCCTGTCGCGGCTGGGCCATGTGGCCGAAGGTGTCTACAGTGCCGAGACGGTGCTGGCGCGGGCCCGCTCGCTGCAGGTGGAGATGCCCATCACCGAAGCGGTGGTCGAGGTGCTCGCGGGCCGCGCGGCGCCGCTGCAGGCGATGTGGCAGTTGATGTCGCGCGAGGCCCGCAGCGAGCACTGAGTCGGGACGCATGACCGCGCCTGCGCGTGGGCATGTGCTGGACGAAGGCCCGACTCCTCCGCGGGACGGGCTGAGCGCCGCGCCAGCAGCGTGTCAGACGCTGCCCTGATAGCGCTGCTGGCGCCAGGCCTCGAACACCACCACGGCCACCGCATTGCTCAGGTTCAGGCTGCGCTGGCCGGGGCGCATCGGCAAGCGCAGGCATTGGGCAGGACCGATCTGCTCGCGCAGCGGCTCGGCCAGACCGCTGCTCTCGCTGCCGAAGATCATCCAATCGCCGGCCTGCCAGCGCATGGCCGCGAAGTCAGCCGTGCCCTTGGTGCTCAGCGCAAAGCAGCGCGAGCGCTCGGGTACGGCGTGGTGCAGCCAGTCTTGCCACGAGGCGTGGCGTTGCACGGTTGCATACTCGTGGTAGTCCAGTCCGGCACGTCGCAGCAGCCGGTCATCCATCGCAAAACCAAGCGGCTCGATCAGGTGCAGTGCGCAGCCGGTGTTGGCTGCCAGGCGAATGACATTGCCGGTGTTGGGCGGGATTTCGGGGTGCACGAGCACGATGTTGAACATGCTGCTTGCCGTTCAATTCGAGGGTGCAGGTGTGCGCGCCAGCACCCAGGCATCGACGCGTGCCGCCCCGGCGCGGCGCAGCGCCGATGCGGCCTCGCGCAGCGTGGCACCGCTGGTCATCACGTCGTCGACCAGCGCGACGTGCCGGCCTTGCAGCGCGGCTTGCGCCGATGGCGCCACGCGGAACGCGCCGCGCAGGTTGCGCAGGCGCTGCGGCAGGCTCAGATCGGCCTGGTGTGCGCCATCGACGGGTCGTTCCAGCCAGCGCGCGCGGGCCGGCAACTGCAACTCGCGCGCCACCTGGTGGGCCAGTTCCCAGGCCTGGTCGTAACCGCGTTCAGCCAGCCGACCGGGCGCCAAGGGCACTGGCAGCACACAGGTGACAGGGTCCGCGCGAGCCCTCCGCACTACCTCGGCCATCAGGCACGCCAGTGGTCGCGCCAGTTCCGTGTTGTTGTTGAACTTGAAATCCGCGATCAGGCGATGCCACGGGAAGGCGTAGTCGCAGGCCACGATGCAGGCCTCGTAGGGTGGTGGATCGGCCAGGCAGGCGCCGCATGCCGGCGTTGCTGTGCCGCAGCGAATGCCGCAGCGCGCGCAGCGCGCAACCTGCGCCGCGAAGCGCGCGACGCAGGCCCCGCAGAAGGGTTGCGCATCCCAGTCGCGGCATATCGCGCACTGACCCGCGGGACGCCACCTCGGTGTTCCAGTCGGCCCGGCGGCGATCGAAGGGAGAAGCATCGCCTCAATATACTGCCCGCCCATGAGCGATGACGCGTCCATGCGCCCAGGGCGTCCGGTGCAACCAGCGGCGCTGTCGCACATTGCGCGCCGCCTGCATCGGGCGGCCGAAGCGCCCTGGCTGCACGGCGAGGTGGCACGGCGCATGGGCGAACGGCTGGCACTGATCCGCCTGCAACCCGGCGAGGTGGTCGACTGGTGGAGCTTCAACGGCGCCAGTGCCGAACTGCTGCGCCAGGCCTACCCGCAGGCGACGCTGCTGCGTGTCGAAGCGGACGCGGGCTGGCTGCGAGGTCATCGCGAAGCGACGAACGCGCCGTGGTGGTCACCGCGGCGCTGGACCCAGGCGGACAGCCGCAGGGTCGTGCCGTCCGATGTGCCCGCCGCCGGCGCCGGTTTGCTGTGGGCCAACATGATGCTGCATCTGGTCGAGAACCCGGAGGCGCTGCTGCTGCAATGGCAGCAGGCTCTGGCCGTCGATGGGTTCCTGATGTTCTCCACGCTCGGCCCGGGCAGCCTGCAGGGCTTGCGCGCCATCTATGACCGGCTGCGCTGGCCGGTGCCGCATGCGCCTTTCGTCGACATGCACGACCTCGGCGACATGCTGCTGCGCTCGGGCTTTGCCGACCCGGTGATGGACCAGGAGCTGATCACCCTGACCTGGCCCGATGCCGGTGCCTTGCTGGCCGAACTGCGCCAGCTCGGAGGCAATGCCGACCCGCAGCGCTTTTCGGGTTTGCGCACGCCGCGCTGGCAGCAACGTCTGCATGAGGCGTTGCGCTCGCTGGCGGGTGCCGACGGCCGACTGCGGCTCGACTTCGAAGTGGTCTACGGCCATGCCTTCAAGGTGGCTGCCAGGCCGCGTGTGGCAGGGCAGAGCACGGTGACGCTGGAGGACATGCGCGCCAGGGTGCGTTCGACGCGGCGCAGCGGCAATGCGTCCGATGGGCTGCGCTAGAATCCGCGCGGTCTTCGGGGCAAGTGGTGTGCAGATCGTGCTTCATAGCCCGTCGCCGATCGACGCTCGTCGAATGACTTGCCCGCGCCCCCAATCCTTGTCTGCATGAGCACCACCTTCGTTTCTTCCGTCTGGCCTGTGCCGACGCCGCGGCCTGCGGTGGCGCAGTGGCGCTTCGCGCGCGAGATGCCGCTGCCACGTGGCGACGCCGGGGCGGTAGCGCTGCAGTGGCTGATGGCGCGCAACAGTTCGCTCGCCGTCGATCGGCTGATCTGGATCTATGCGGCGCTGTGCGCCGTGGGCCTGGGCATCGGCGTGGCCTTCTGGTGGGCAGGCGCCCCCGCGATATTGCCCTTGGCGGGCATCGAGTTGCTGCTGCTGGGCACGGCCTTCTGGGTCAGCCTGCGCCATGCCGGCGACGCCGAGACGATCACCCTGGCCGAGCGCGAGTTGAAGGTTGAACACCGCTGCGGCCGGCAGGTCGAGAATGCCGCCTTCCGTGCCGAATGGGTGCGTGTCGAGCCCGAACATGGCGAGCGTTCACTGGTGGAACTCAGTGGGCAGGGCCAGCGCATGCGCGTTGGCCGCTACATCCGGCCTGAACTGCGCCCAGCGCTGGCGCGCGAACTGCGCCTTGCGCTGCGCCGCGAGTCTGCGCGGCCCATGACCGACGAATCATTCCTGGAACTGCAACGATGATGATGAAGATGATGAGCGCGGCCTGCCGCGGCGTGATCCGCGGCACAGGGACGCTGGCGGCCCTGCTGGCCGCGCAGGCGGCCTGGGCGGTGGGCAACCTGCCCGGTGGCCCGGCCGTGAACCAGATCGACCTGGCTCCACCGGCGACGCGCATTGCGGTCGATATCCAGGGCCTGCACAACATCATGTTGTGGATCTGCCTGCTGATCTTCGTGGCCGTGTTCAGCGTGATGTTCTATTCGATCCTGAAGCACCGCAAGTCGCTGGGGCACAAGTCGGCCAACTTCCACGAAAGCGTGACGGTCGAGATCGCCTGGACCGTGGTGCCACTGCTGATCGTCATCGGCATGGGCGCGATGGCCACGCGTACCGTGGTCGCGATGAAGGACACCAGCAACGCCGACCTGACCATCAAGGCCACCGGCTACCAGTGGAAGTGGGGCTACGACTACCTGCGTGGCGAAGGCGAGGGCATCTCCTTCCTGTCCACACTCGATCCGGCGCAGCGTGCCATGTCCGACGCCGGCAAGCCCGAGGGCGACGACTACCTGCTGAAGGTGGACCACCCGCTGGTCGTGCCGGTGGACAGGAAGGTGCGCATCATCACCACCGCCAACGACGTGATCCACGCCTGGATGGTGCCGTCGCTGGGCGTCAAGCAGGACGCGATCCCCGGCTTCGTGCGCGACACCTGGTTCCGTGCCACCAAGACAGGCGACTTCTACGGCCAGTGCGCCGAGCTGTGCGGCAAGGAACATGCGTACATGCCGATCCATGTCAAGGTGCTGAGCCACATCGACTACGAAGCCTGGGTGCTGACCAAGAAGAAGGAGATGGCGGCGCTGGCCGACGACCCGAACAAGGTCTGGGTACTGGACGACCTGCTCTCGCGCGGCGAGAAGGTCTACGCTGCCAACTGTGCCGTATGCCACCAGCCGACGGGCAAGGGCGCCGGGCCGATCAAGCCGCTGGACGGCTCGGCCGTGGTGCTCGATGCCGATGCCAAGAAGCAGATCGCCATTTTGCTCAACGGTGCGAACAACGGTGCCATGCCGGCCTGGAAGCAGCTGTCGGACACCGAGCTGGCGGCCGTCATCACCTACACCAAGAACCACTGGGGCAACAAGACCGGGCAGCTGGTGCAGCCGTCCGACGTGGTTGCCGAGCGCAAGTAATTCCGAACGACACGGTGCGCCGTGCTGAAAGGTTGATTTCATGAGTGCAGTCCTCCCGCATCCCGGCGAACATGGCCACGACGATGCTCACCACGGCCACCCACACGGCTGGCGCCGCTGGGTGTTCGCCACGAACCACAAGGACATCGGCACGATGTACCTGTTGTTCTCGTTCACGATGTTCATGATTGGCGGCGTGCTCGCGCTGCTGATCCGCAGCGAGCTGTTCCAGCCCGGACTGCAGTTCGTGAATCCCGAGCTGTTCAACCAGCTGACCACGATGCATGGCCTGATCATGGTCTTCGGCGCGATCATGCCGGCCTTCGTCGGCTTCGCGAACTGGATGATCCCGATGCAGATCGGCGCGGCCGACATGGCCTTCGCGCGCATGAACAACCTGAGCTTCTGGCTGCTGATCCCGGCGGCACTGATGCTCGCCGGCTCCTTCTTCATGCCCGGGGGGGCGCCGGCGGCCGGCTGGACGATCTATGCCCCGCTGACGATGCAGATGGGCCCGTCGATGGATGCCGGCATCTTCGCGCTGCACATCCTGGGTGCGAGCTCGATCATGGGTTCGATCAACATCATCGTCACCATCCTGAACATGCGCGCGCCGGGCATGACGCTGATGAAGATGCCGCTGTTCGCCTGGACCTGGCTGATCACCGCCTTCCTGCTGATCGCGGTGATGCCTGTCTTGGCCGGCGCGATCACGATGACGCTGACCGACCGCCACTTCGGCACCAGCTTCTTCAACCCCGCTGGCGGCGGCGACCCGGTGATGTACCAGCACATCTTCTGGTTCTTCGGACATCCCGAGGTCTACATCATGATCCTGCCGGCCTTCGGCATCGTCAGCGCGATCGTGCCGGCCTTCGCGCGCAAGCGGCTGTTCGGCTACGCCTCGATGGTCTATGCCACGGCGTCGATCGCGATCCTGTCGTTCATCGTCTGGGCGCACCACATGTACACCACCGGCATGCCGGTGACCGGGCAGCTGTTCTTCATGTACGCGACGATGCTGATCGCCGTGCCCACGGGGGTGAAGATCTTCAACTGGATTGCCACCATGTGGCGCGGCTCGATGACCTTCGAGACGCCGATGCTGTGGGCCGTGGGCTTCATCTTCGTGTTCACGATGGGCGGCTTCACCGGGCTGATCCTGGCCATGGCGCCGATCGACATCCAGCTGCAGGACACCTATTACGTGGTGGCGCACTTCCACTACGTGCTGGTGGCCGGCTCTCTGTACGCGATGTTCGGTGGCGTCTATTACTGGGGCCCGAAGTGGACCGGCGTGATGTACAACGAAACACGCGGCAAGATCCATTTCTGGGGCTCGCTGATCTTCTTCAACCTCACCTTCTTCCCGATGCACTTCCTCGGCTTGGCCGGCATGCCGCGTCGCTACGCCGACTACCCGATGCAGTTCACCGACTTCAACATGTGGGCCAGCATCGGCGCCTTCGGTTTCGGGCTGATGCAGGTGTACTTCTTCGTGTTCGTGGTGCTGCCGATGATGCGCGGCCAGGGCGAGAAGGCGCCGCAGAAGCCCTGGGAGGGCGCTGAAGGTCTGGAATGGGAAGTGCCGTCGCCGGCGCCGTGGCATACCTTCGAGACCCCGCCGAAGCTGGATGCCAGCGCCACGCGGGTGGTGGGCTGATCGCTGCCATGCCGACCGAAGCGCAACGCAAGACCAACTTGCGCACCGCCTGGATCCTGGCGGGGCTGGCGGCGCTCTTCGGCGTGGGCTTCTTCGTGCGCATCGTGCTCTTCGGTGGCTGAGATACAGAAGCCCATGACCAAGCTGTCGATGCCCCGACGTGGCCTGCTGCTTGCCGACAACCGGCGCATGCTTGGCAAGCTGCTGGTCGTGGTGGTCGTCATGGCCGGCTTCGGCTACGCGCTGGTGCCGATGTACCGCGCCATCTGCGATGCGCTGGGCGTGAATGTGTTGTCGCTGAGCGAACAAAGACGCACGGCCGCTGCCGGTGCGCCGTTGAATACGCAGGTCGACCGGTCGCGCACCGTGACCGTCGAGTTCGACGCCAATGCGCGCGGACCCTGGGACTTCAAGCCGGCGCTGTCGTCGATCCAGGTGCACCCGGGTGAAATCGCCACCGTCATGTACGAGTTCCGCAACAAGCAGAACCGCACCATGGCGGCGCAGGCCATTCCCAGCTATGCGCCGAAGCAGTCGATGGCGCATTTCAACAAGCTGGAATGTTTCTGCTTCAACGAATACACGCTGAAGCCGGGTGAATCGAAGCAGTGGCCGGTGGTGTTCGTCATCGACTCGAAGCTTCCGAAGGACGTGACCACGATCACGCTGTCCTACACCTTCTTCGAGGTGGGCGGCAAGATCCCCGCCGCGCCCGAAGGCGGGCTCAAACCCAGCGCCGCGCTGACCGACTCGGGCATGGAGCCGCGCACATGAATGCACCGCAGGGCAGCCTGAAGGACGCGGCCAACCGGCCGGCCTCGGTGTTGCAGACCTTTCGCGCGGTGGCCTGGTCCTTCTTCGGCGTGCGACGCTCCGCCGATCATGCGCAGGATGTGCAGAAACTCAACCCGCTGCATGTCGTGGTGGCCGGCGTGGTCAGCGCCGCGCTGTTCGTGCTGGCACTCGTCTTACTGGTTCGTTGGGTCATCGGCAGCGGCATCGCGGCCTGAGCAACCAGCGCCATCAGCCATCGTTTTCTAGATATTCAGGTTCGAGGAGCAAACAGTCCATGTCGGCCAACGCACACCCGGGGTCCACGCCCTACTACTTCATTCCGGCGCCATCGGGTTATCCGGCGCTGGTGGCGCTGGGCATGTTCTTCATGATCCTGGGCGGCGGGCAGTGGATCAACGGCCATGGCTGGGGCGCCTATTCCGTACTGCTCGGCCTGGTCATCTGGCTCGCCACGTTGTTCCGCTGGTTCGCCACCGCCATTGCCGAGGACCGCAGCGGGCTGTATTCGCACCGCGTGGACGTGTCCTTCCGCTGGAGCATGAGCTGGTTCATCTTCTCGGAAGTGATGTTCTTCGGTGCCTTCTTCGGCGCGCTGTACTGGGCCCGCGTGCACTCGGTGCCGATGCTCGGCAACCTGGACCATCAGCTGCTGTGGCCCGACTTCAGGGCCGCGTGGCCGACGGTGCTGGCCGGTGCCACGGCGTCGCCCGCCGGCACGGTCGAGCCCTTCGTCACGATGGGCCCGTGGCCGCTGCCGACGATCAACACCGCGCTGCTGCTGACCTCGGGCGTGACGCTGACCATCGCCCACCATGCGCTGATCGCCAACCACCGCGTCAAGTGCATCATGTGGATGTGGATCACCGTGATCCTCGGCGCGACCTTCATCGGCGTGCAGGCCTACGAATACATCCATGCCTACAACGACCTGAACCTGAAGCTCAGCTCGGGCGTGTTCGGCTCGACCTTCTTCATGCTCACCGGCTTCCACGGCTTCCACGTGTTCGTCGGCATGCTGATGCTGACCTTCATCACGCTGCGCCTGATGAAGGGCCACTTCACGCCCGAGAGCCACTTCGGCTTCGAAGGGGCGGCCTGGTACTGGCACTTCGTCGACGTCGTCTGGCTCGGCCTGTACTTCCTCGTCTACTGGCTCTGAGCGGACATCATCGACTGAGCGGAATGCCGGTGGGCTGGATCCAGCCCATCCAGTAGCTGAACAGCACCAGCAGGAACAGCGCCACCGACAGGCCCACGCGCACGGCCAGCGCGCGGGCCATGCGCTGGCCCTTGGGGTCGTCGGCGCGGCTGCGGCGCAGCATCAGCACGCCAGCGCTGGCCAGCGCCGCCAGCACGGCCAACAGGAACAGCACGATCAGGATCTTCATGTGGCCTCATTATTTCACCGGCCGCCCCTTGCATCGCTGTTGCCCCGCCTGGACATGACATCGCTGGGATCGATACGCGCGGTCGTCGTGCTGCTGGCCGCCGTGGTGACCGCGCTGGGCACGGCGCGGCTGGGCCTGTGGCAACTGGACCGCGCGGCGCAGAAAACGGCGTTGCACGAGGACCTGCGCTCACGCGCCGCGTTGCCGCCGCTGGATGCCGCGCAACTGGCGCGTACGCCGGCCCAGACGGCCGAAGAGCTGCATCGTCGCGTAGAGCTCGAAGGGCGCTGGCTGAGCGAGCACGACGTGTACCTCGACAACCGCCAGATGTTCGGCCGCCCGGGCTTCTACCTCGTCACGCCCCTGCTGCTGGCCGATGGCGACGCGGTGCTGGTGCAGCGCGGCTGGCTGCCGCGCGATTCACAGCAGCGCTCCCGCCTGGCGCCGGTGGCCACGCCGGCCGGGTTGGTGCGCATCGAAGGCCGCATTGCCCCTGGGCTGGCACGCCTGTATGAGTTCGATGCAGCCGCGTCGGGCGTGATCCGGCAAAATCTCGACGTGGCGGCCTTTTCGCAGGAGACGGGGCTGCCGTTGCGGCCACTGGCTGTCGTGCAACTCGACGGCGCTGCGGTGGCCAGCGATGGGCTGCAGCGGCAATGGATGCCGGCCGAGCCCGATGTCTCCAAGCACCACGGCTATGCGGCGCAGTGGTTTGCCCTCAGCGCCCTTGTCACGGGTCTCTATGTCTGGTTCCAAATCATCCGCCCACGACGGCATCGGCCAACGCGCTGAGCCGCTGGGCATGACCGTGCATTCGCTGACGGCGCCTCGGGTGCAGGACAGCCCGGCACGCACGCGCAACGGCCGTATCAAGATGCTGCTCGTGCTGCTGGTCTGCGCCGCGCCCGTGCTGGCCTCGTATTTCATGTATTTCGTGGTGCGCCCCGATACGCGCACCAACTACGGCACGCTGATCCAGCCCACGCGAGCGATGCCGCAGCTGGCGTTGCACACGCTCGACGGTGCCGCAGTCCCGGCGGATGCATTGAAGGGCCAGTGGCTGCTGGTGACGGTGGGCCCCGCCGATTGCCCCGAGGCCTGCCAGCAGCGCCTGTACGCGCAGCGCCAGCTGCGCGAGATGCTCGGCCGCGAAAGTGACCGCTTCGACAAGGTCTGGTTTGTCACCGGCGAGGGCGAGCCGTCCCCGGCGTTGCGCACGGCGTTGGGGACCGACCCGGCGCTGCATGTGCTGCGCACGACGCGCGACGACCTGAGCGCGTGGCTCGAGCCGGCACCTGGCAAGGTGCTGGACGAGCATTTCTATCTTGTCGATCCGATGGGCGAGTGGATGATGCGTTTCCCGCCGCAGGCCGAGCCGGCGCGCGTCAAGCGCGATCTCGACCGCCTGCTGCGCGCGGCTTCGTCGTGGGACCGGGCGGGCCGCTGAGGCCTCGTCACACCGATGTCGATGGACCTCGCCCCGAGCCTGCGCCTGCTGCTGCTGGCGGGCGCCATTGCGGTGCTGCCGCTGGGCTGGGTCTGGTGGCGCCAGCGACGGGCCGACGCGCGCACGCGGCTGGCCGCGCTGACGGCGCTGGCGCTGTTTCTGACCTTCGACCTGATCGTCTTCGGCGCCTTCACGCGGCTCAGCGATTCTGGCTTGGGCTGCCCCGACTGGCCCGGTTGTTATGGGCATGCCAGCCCGCTCGGCGCCAGCGTGCATATCGACGCCGCGCAGACCGCGCTGCCGAGCGGCCCGGTCACCTTCAGCAAGGCCTGGATCGAGATGATCCACCGCTACCTGGCGATGACGGTCGGTGCGCTGATCCTGGTGCTGGCCGTGGCCAGCTGGATCTGGCGCCGTGTGCTGCCGCTGTCGCCCTGGTGGGCCACGTCGACGCTGGTCTGGGTGCTGGTGCAGGGCCTGTTCGGCATGCTCACGGTCACGCTCAAGCTGAATCCGGCCATCGTCACGCTGCACCTGCTCGGTGGCATGGGGCTGTTGGCGCTGCTCGTCGTGCAACACATGGGCCTGACGTCGAGCGCGCGGGTCTGGTCGCGTGCGGCACTGCGCCTGCTCGGCCTGGCGAGCGTGCTGCTGTTGCTGCAGATCGCGCTGGGCGCGTGGGTCAGCAGCAACTACGCGGTGCTGGCCTGCAACGGCTTCCCGCAGTGCAACGGTGCCTGGTGGCCCGACATGGACTTCGGCCACGGCTTCACGGTGGTGCGCGAACTGGGCCGTGCAGGCAGCGGCGACTTCCTGCCTTTCGAAGCATTGGTGGCCATTCACATGGCGCACCGCCTGTTTGCGGTCGTCTCCGGGCTGGTGCTGCTGGTGCTGGCGCATGTGCTGTGGCACCGTCTGGCGCAGCGCCGCGCCGCGCTGGCGCTGTTGTTGTTGACGCTGCTGCAGGTGGCCACGGGGCTGTCGAACGTGGTGCTTGGCTGGCCTCTGGTCGCGGCGCTGATGCACACCGCCGGCGCCGCCGCGCTCGTCGGCGTGCTGAGTGCCTTGTGGGCACGCGCCGCACTGGCGCGCGCCAGCTCCTAAAATCGCAGGCCCATGTCCCAGACTCTCGCCAACCCGGCTCTGCGCAGCACGCGCTGGTCGCAGTACTACGCGCTGACCAAACCGCGGGTGGTGCAGTTGATCGTCTTTTGCGCGCTCATCGGCATGCTGTTGGCCGAGCCCGGATGGCCGGACCTGCGCCTGGCAGCGGTGGCCACGCTGGGCATCTGGCTGGTGGCCAGCGCGGCGGCCGCCTTCAACTGTCTGGTCGAGCAGCACATCGATGCCAGGATGGCGCGCACCGCCTGGCGTGCCACGGCCAAGGGCGAGCTGACGACCCCGCAGACGCTGATCTTCTCTGGCGTGCTTTGCGGCGCGGGAAGCGCGGTGCTGTATCTGTGGGTGAACCCGCTGACGATGTGGCTCACCTTCGCCACCTTCGTCGGTTATGCGGTGATCTATACCGTGGTGCTCAAGCCGATGACCCCGCAGAACATCGTCATCGGCGGCGCCTCGGGCGCCATGCCGCCGCTGCTCGGCTGGGCGGCGATGCGCAACGAGGTCGGGCCCGAGGCGCTGATGCTGTTCCTGATCATCTTCCTGTGGACGCCGCCGCATTTCTGGGCGCTGGCGTTGTACCGCGTCGAGGACTATCGCAAATCGGGCCTGCCGATGCTGCCGATCACGCACGGCTCCGAGTTCACGCGGCTGCAGGTGGTGCTGTACACGCTGGTGCTGTTCGCGGCGACGCTGTTGCCTTTCACCTACGGCATGAGCGGCTGGATCTACCTGCTCGGCGCGCTGGGCCTGGGCGTGGTCTTCATCGCCTACGCGCTGGCGCTGTGGCGCGACTACAGCGATTTGCTGGCGCGTCGCACCTTTCGCTATTCGATCTGGTACCTGAGCCTGCTGTTCAGTGCGCTGCTGATCGATCACTACCTGATGGCATGGATTTGAAGCCGCGTCGATTCGCTTGGCTGCTGGCCTTGTCGCTGACGCTGCTGGCCGGATGCGACCGCCTGCCCGGAATGTCGCCGAAGGCATCGTTCAAGGCGGTGGACATCACCGGCGCCGAATACGCGCGCGAACTGGCGTTGAACGATGCCGATGGCAAGCCGCGCACGCTGGCGGACTTCAAGGGCAAGGTCACGCTGGTCTTCTTCGGCTACACGCAGTGTCCCGATGTGTGCCCGGGCACGCTGGCCGAACTGGCCGCGGTCAAGCGCGACCTGGGAAAGGACGGCGAGCGGCTGCAAGGCGTCTTCGTCAGCGTCGATCCGCAGCGCGACACGCCCGAGGTGCTGAAGGCCTATATCACCAACTTCGACCCGGCTTTCGTCGCGCTGACCGGCACGCCCGAGCAGATCGAGGCGGCGGCGAAGAACTTCAAGGTCTTCTTTGCCAAGGTGCCGGGCCGCACCGAGGGCAGCTACACGGTGGACCACACGGCAGGCACCTATGTCTTCGATGCGCAGGGCAGGGTGCGGCTGTTCGTGCGCTATGGCAGCGGCGCCGAGGCGCTGCGCCACGATCTGAAGCTGCTGCTCGACGAAAGAAGCCCGGCCTGACAACGAAAAGCGGCTGCCCAGTGGCAGCCGCTGCGTCGCGAAGGGCTTTCAGCCTTGGTCGGCGGGCTCCAGCGCCTTGCGCATCTTCTTCAGCGCCGCGACCTCGATCTGGCGGATGCGCTCGGCGCTGACGCCGTAGTCGGCCGCCAGTTCGTGAAGCGTCATGCCGCCGCTGGCGTCGTCGTTGACCTTCAGCCACCGCTCCTCGACGATGCGCCGGCTACGCGCGTCCAGCACCTGCAAGGCATTGTGGATACCGTCACTGGCCAGCCAGTCGCGATGGCGCGACTCGATCTCGCGCGTCGGCTCGTGCCTGTCGTCCGCCAGATAGGCGATCGGCGCGAAGGCTTCCTCGCCATCGTCGTTCTGCGACTCGAGTGCGATGTCGCCGCCCGACAGGCGGGTTTCCATCTCCAGCACCTCTTCGGGCTTGACGTTCAGTTCGCGTGCCACCACATCGATCTCGGCCGGCGAGAAGCTCGCTCGGTGCGTGTCGGCGTCGGCCACGTCGCTTTTCAGCCGCTGCTTCATCGAGCGCAGGTTGAAGAACAGCTTGCGCTGTGACTTGGTCGTGGCCACTTTCACCATGCGCCAGTTACGCAGGATGTACTCGTGGATCTCGGCCTTGATCCAGTGCAACGCGTAGCTCACCAGGCGCACGCCCTGGTTCGGGTCGAAGCGCTTCACCGCCTTCATCAGGCCGACGTTGCCTTCCTGGATCAGGTCCCCCTGGGGCAGGCCGTAGCCCAGATACTGCCGCGACACCGACACCACCAGGCGCAGGTGCGACAACACCAGCCGGCCGGCCGCCTCGACGTCGCCGCTGCTTTGCAGGCGCTTCGCGAACGCCGACTCCTCCTGTGGCGTGAGCAGCGGAATGCGGTTCACGGCAGAGATGTAGGCATCCAGGTTGCCGATCGGCGGCACCAGCGACCAGGGGTCGCGAACGGACAGGGCAGTGGAGGTGGTCATGTTCATCGAATGTTCAGACAGTCCTTCTGGTGGATGGTTCCCGACATATTAGCACTCTCACGAAGAGAGTGCTTATGAGTGATCTTGATCGGCTAAATGCGATACGACTATGAGTTTCGGTAAAACTGGCAGCGAAAGTAGTCACTAACTTTTGGCCGAAACTCAGCAGCCCGTGCGCTCACCCGAAGAAGGTGTCCATCTGGTTCAGCAACTCGTCCAGGATGGCCAGGAAATTCGGCAGGTTCACCGGTTTGGTGACGTAATGCGCCGCGCCGGCCGTCAGCGCCGCCTCGATGTGCGCCGCCGTGGCGTCGGCCGAAACCACCACCACGGGAATAGCGCACAGGCTGTCGTCGGCCTTCAGGTGGCGCAGCAACTCGAGCCCGTCGATGTCGGGCAGGTGCATGTCGAGCAGGATCAGGTTCGGGCGCTCCCGGCGTATGGCGGCCAGCCCGTCCAGGCCGTTCATCGTGCAGGTCAACGTCACCTGTGGCCGCCGCCGCAACATGCCGCGCATGACCTCGATGTTGGTTTCGTTGTCTTCGACGTAGTGCACCAGCCGCTGCCGGTAGGCGGCAGGATGGGTCGGCAACTCGCCACCGGTGGACAGGTTGGTGTCGCCAAAGGCTGCGCGCGGCAACGTCAGGATGAAGGTGGAGCCTTCGCCGGCGACGCTTTGTGCACGCAGCGACCCGCCCATCAGCTCGGCCAGCTTGCGGCTGATGACCAACCCGATACCGGTGCCTTCGACCGTGCCGCGCTCGCGTCCCAGGCGGTTGTAAGGCTTGAAAAGGCCGTCCATCTGCGCGCGGGTCATGCCCAATCCGGTGTCGCTGACAGAGATCTCGATCGCCTCGGCCTCGGTCACTCGCGCCTTGACGAGTATGTGGCCGTCGTCCTCGTTGTACTTGACGGCATTGCTCAACAGGTTGGTCAGGATCTGCTTGATTCGCGTCTCGTCGCCGCGCACGGCGCGCGCGCGCCGGTCGATGCGCAGGTTGGTCTGCAAGCGTCGCTTCTCCGCGGCAGGCTGGACCATCGCCAGGGCTGCGCTGATCAGCGGCGCCAGTTCCAGCGCCACCGGCTCCAGCTCGAGCATGCCGGATTCGATGCGCGACAGGTCCAGCGTGTCGTTGATCATGTGCAACAGGTGCCAGCCGGCCTGCTGGATCTGGGTGGCCCAGCCGCGCTGATGCTCGGACAGTGCCGGCTTGCGATCCAGGCTCAGCAGCTGGGCAAAGCCGAGCACCGCGTTCAACGGTGTGCGCAGTTCATGGCTCATGCGCGAGACGAACTCGCTCTTCGCACGGTTCGAGGTTTCGGCCAGATCGCGTGCGCGTTCCGCCTCGGCCAGGCGCAGGTGCTCGCCGATGTCCTCGACCACGCCGACCGTTGATTCCGGCCGCCCAGCGGCATCGCGCAACAGCGCCACGGTCAGCTGCACATGCACGACCGCACCGTCCTTGGACAGGTAGCGCTTCTCGCGCCGGTAGACGTCGCTGTCGCCCCGGGACATGGCAACCAGCAGCTTGGCGTCTTCGAGGCGATCTCCCGGGTGGCTGATCTGGCCGACGCTGCGCGAGCACAGTTCGTCTTCGCTGTAGCCGAGCAGCCGGCAGTAGGCCGGGTTCGGCTTGAGGATGCGCCCCTTCAGATCGGTCTTGACGATGCCGACCTGGGCCGTGTCCAGGATCGCCTGCAGCTGCTGTTCGCTGGCGCGCAGGGCTTCCGCGGTGCGCTGGTGCTCGTCGACCTCATGGCGCAGCGCACGTGTGCGTTCGTCCACCGCCAGCTCGATGCGCTGCGCCCGGCCGGTGAAGATGAGCAGCAGCGCGCCGAGCAACGACGCCCCCAGCAGGCCGAGCACCGAGAACAGCCAGGCATTGGCATGCTGCACTTCGCCCAGTTGTTGCGGTGCGGCGTCCAGGCGCAACTGCCAATCGCGCCCGGCGAACTGCAGCGGGCGGTCCAGGCTGTAGCTCAGCCGCGGCAGCACCTCGCAGCCCGCCGGCCCGGCCAGGCGCCGCAGCATGGCCGGCGCCTCGCGTTCCACCAGGCACCAGTTCAAATGCCCCTGGTGGCGCTTCATCAGCGCGTTCAGCGCATCGTCCATGCGCAGCGTGACGAAGCCCACCCCACGGAACGCGGCCTGGCGCAGCGCTGCGTCGCCGGCAGCGCGGCCCTGATACAGCGGGAGGTAGATGACCACGCCCATCTGCTGCCCCGGCTCCTGCGTCAAGCGGAAGCCGGCACTCGCGCTGGGCTCGCCGGTGCGCTGCGCACGCCGGATCGCCTGCGCTGCAGCTTCGATCGACAGCGCATTCACGCCCAGCGCGGAGGCGTTGCGGTCCTGCGGCTCGATGTAGCGCACCGCCACCACCTCGTCCGCGCCATCGGCTTGGCCGGCGGCGGCATCGCGGCGGTCGAACACTTGATAGTCGGCCGGGCCGTCGGCGCGCACCGCTGCCTCGAAACCTGCCAGCTCGGCGCGTGGCACGCGTTCGCTGTAGCCCACCGCCTGCAGGTGCAGGGGTTGTTGCAACCACCATGCCGCCGCCTGGCGATGATCTTCGCGCGTGAGCTGCGGATTCAACGCCAGCACACCGTGCATGGCCTGCAGCGCCTGCAGCGGACCATTCAGCCAGTGGCCCACGGCCTCTGCGGCGCTGCCGGCTTCGCGCTCGAAGGCGCTTTGCAGGCGCTGCTCGTCCCAGCGGTTCACTGCCAGCGTGGCCGCCACCAGCAGCAGCGTCACGCCCATCAGCGGCAGCGCCACGGTGTTGCGGCGTGGCGCCCAGGCCTGTCGCGGCTGGCCGATCAGCGACAGCACGGCCGGCGCGGCGATGAGCACGCCGAGTGAGTCGCCGAGCCACCAGGTCCACCAGGTGAAGGCCAGGTCCCGCGTGCTCACCGCGCCGGCCAGACCGAGCGTCAGCGTGGCCAGCGACGCATTGCTCAGGCAGGCCACCAGCGCCGCCAGCACCAGGAAGCGCCAGACGTCGCCGGGCAGCGCCAGGCTCAGCGGTTGCGTCACATGACGCCGCACCAGCCAGCAGCCGAGCTGCGCCTGCAGTGCTGCGCCCAGCGCGATGGCCAGTGGCACGCCCACTGCGGCCAGATCGAGCTGGCCACGCGCCGCGCTCAGGCCGAGGTTGACCGCAAAGGCGCCCAGAAGGGTGCCGGCCAGTGCCGGCCGCCCGTAGACAAAGGCCGCGGCGAAGGCAATGCCGGCCGATGGATAGAGCGGCGCGGCATAAGCGGGCGCGAAAGCCAGGCGCAACGCCAGCCAGCCGACCACGGCATAGGCCAGCGCCGTCAGGCACAGCACCCAGGGCCAAGCGGGACGTTTGGCTTCGGACATTGCGGCGGGGTCAGGATTCCGGCCATGCCGACAACAACGCGGCGCGGCCGGACAAGCCTAGCACCAGGCGCCGCGCCAGGCTCTAGACGTTGAACAGGAAATTCAGCACATCCCCGTCCTTGACCACGTATTCCTTGCCTTCGGAGCGCATCCTGCCGGCCTCTTTTGCGCCGTGCTCACCCTTGAAGGCCAGGTAGTCGTCGAAGGCGATGGTCTGGGCGCGGATGAAACCCCGCTCGAAGTCGGTGTGGATCACGGCCGCCGCCTGCGGCGCGGTGTCGCCGACATGGATGGTCCAGGCGCGCACCTCCTTCACACCGGCGGTGAAATAGGTCTGCAGCCCGAGCAGGTCGAACGCGGCGCGGATCAGCCGGTTCAGCCCCGGTTCTTCCAGCCCCATCTCGTGCAGGAACAGCAGCCGGTCGTCATCGGTCATGTCGGCCAGTTCGGCCTCGGTCTTGGCGCAGATCGCCACCACCGGCGCATGCTGCTTCTCGCCATAGGCGCGCAACTGGTCCAGAAAAGGGTTGTCGTCGAAACCGTCTTCGGCGACGTTGCCGACGAACATCGCCGGCTTGGCGGTGATCAGGCACAGTGGCTTGAGCACCGCCAGCTCTTCCTTGGTGAAGGCGATGCTGCGCACCGGCAGCGCCTGGTCGAGCGCCGCCTGGCACTTCTTCAGCACCTCGACCAGGCGCTGTGCCTCCTTGTCCTGCCCGGCCTTGGCCACCTTCTGGTAGCGCACCAGGCTCTTTTCGACCGTGCCGAGGTCGGCCAGGCACAGCTCGGTCTGGATGACCTCGATGTCCGATACCGGATCGACCTTGCCGGCGACGTGAATGACGTTGTCGTCCTCGAAGCAGCGCACCACGTTGACGATGGCGTCGGTCTCGCGGATGTGGCTCAGGAACTGGTTGCCCAGGCCTTCGCCCTGGCTGGCGCCGGCCACCAGCCCGGCGATGTCGACGAACTCGACGATTGCCGGCACGATGCGCTCGGGCTTGACGATGGCCGCCAACTGCTGCAGCCGCGCATCGGGCAGCTCGACGATGCCGACGTTCGGCTCGATCGTGCAGAAGGGGTAGTTCTCGGCCGCGATGCCGGCCTTGGTCAGCGCATTGAAGAGCGTGGACTTGCCCACATTGGGCAGGCCCACGATGCCGCATTTCAGGCTCATGGGGAGGGCTTCCTGGGGCTGGGGAAGGGGCGGATTCTAGGCTGCGGCCGCCGGCACGGTGTTCGCGCCACCGGGTCAGAAGCCGAGCGTGGCGCGTCCGCTTTGGCCCACCGCCAGCATGTGTTCCACCCCGCTGACCACGACCGCGTTCATGCCGAAGCTCACCGCCCCGTCAACGCGCGGGTCGCTGCGGTAGCGGGCCAGCGTCTCGGCGATGGCGCTGCCCTGGGCGCCTGTCGCCGGATCGACATCGGGGATCGAACAGCGCTCGCAGGGCTTGACCAGGCGCAGCTGCACCGGGCCTTGCGGCGTGTCGATGTGCAGATCGCGCACATGGTCCTCGTCGTGTGCATCGATGCCATCGAGCACGATGTTCGGCCGGAAGCGGCGCATGTCCACGGGCGCATGCCCGGCTTGCAGCAGGCGGCGGTTCAGCTCGTCCAGCGACGCGGTGCTCGTGACCAGCAGCGCAAAGCCGTCGGCAAAGGCCAGCGCTGCGTCGATGCCGCTCCAGCGCCGCTCGGACAGGCGCTGATGCTCCGGGTCGAAGCGCAGCAGGCGCGCAGTCTGGCCGAGGTAGTCGCTGAACCATTGTGCGGCCAGAGCGCCCATGTCGAAGGCCTTGACCGGCTCGTCGAAGACCTGCGCCCGCTGCGGCGCTTCGACATGGTCGAGCGACACATGCAGCGGCAGCATGCCGGGTGCGCGCAGGCGCAGATCGTTCAGGCGCAGGGTGGTTTCCACCAACGCCAGGCGCGGGCACTCGCGCTGGCTGAGGCAATCGCCATGTGCGTCGACCACTGCCCAGGCACGGTCGAACTCCAGCCCGGTCTCGATCAGCAGGCTTTGGCGCACGGCCAGCGCGGCGCAGGATTTCACCGGATGCACGTACAGCGCGTGCACGGTGCAGTTCAACTCGCTCAACGCGGAACTCCATGGTGCGGCAAGGCCGCGCATTGTGCACGCCCGGCGGTCCGGAAAGAGGCCGAAGGCCCCCGGCTGCCTACAATCGAGGCATGCCCCAAGTCGATGTCTGCGTGCGCGGTGCCGGTCCCGTCGGCTCTTGTCTGGCGCTGGCCTTGTCGCGGCAGGGCCTGTCGGTGGTGCTTCATGACACGACACCGAAAGGCGCCGCGCCTGCGCGTCCCGATCTGCGCGCCTATGCACTGAACGCCGGCTCGGTGGCGCTGCTGCGCGAGCTGAAGGTCTGGGAGGCCATTCCGGCGGATGCTCGCTGCGCCGTGCACGACATGCATGTCGAAGGCGATGCGCCGGGCAGTGTGCTCGAGTTCTCGGCCTGGTCGCAGGGCGTCGAGGCGCTGGCCTGGATTGTCGATGCCGACGAATTGCAGCGCGCGCTGGCCTCGGCGCTGGCTTTTGCACCGCATGTGCGGCGCGTGGCGGAAGCGCCGGTCGATGCAGCGTTGCTGGCACTGGCCGAAGGCAAGAGCTCGGCCACGCGCGAGCAACTGGGCGTGGCCATGCCGGTACAACGCTACGGCCAGCGCGCCGTCGCGGCGCGGCTGCGATCCGACCTGCCGCATGCAGGTGTGGCGCGGCAATGGTTCCGCTCGCCCGACGTGCTGGCGCTGCTGCCCTTCGACCGGCCCGAAGCCGAGCGCTCGTACGCCTTGGTCTGGTCGGTGCCCGATGCGCGTGCCGAGGTGCTGCTGGCGATGGACCCCGCGGCTTTCGAGCAGGCCCTGGCCGATGCCACCGCCGGCGCGGCGGGCGCCTTGACACTGTGCAGCGAGGTCGCGGCCTGGCCGCTCAGCCTGGCGCGCGCCGAGCAGGTCTGCGCCAGTGGGTGGGTGTTGCTGGGCGACGCCGCACATGTCGTGCACCCGCTGGCCGGCCAGGGCCTGAACCTGGGCCTGGGCGACGTCAAGGTGCTGGCCCAGGTGATTGCCGAACGTGAACCCTGGCGCGAACTGGGCGACGAGCGCCTGCTGCAGCGCTATGCACGCGCCCGCGCCATGCCGACATTGGCCATGGGCCAGCTGACCGATGGCCTGCTGCATCTGTTTGCCAGCGATCAACCGGCGCTTCGGGAACTTCGCAACCGCGGGCTGAATCTGGTCAATGGCGTGCCGCCGCTGAAACGGCTGCTGGCATCGTTCGCGCTCGACTCCTGAGGGTTTCGATCCCATCATCCACGTATCCTGAAGGAACCCGATGTCGCCCGTTCGTCACCTCTGGCCGCTGCTGTTCGCGGCCCTGCTTGCCTGCAACGCTGCCTGGGCGCAGGAGGCGGTCATCCGCAAGAACATTGCCGAGCGGCTGCCCGACTTCCCGAAGATCGACGAGGTCAGCAAGACACCGATCCCGGGCCTGTACGAGCTGCGCATCGGTACCGACATCCTGTACACCGACGAGCAGGGCAACCACCTGATCCAGGGCAACCTGATCGACACCAAGACGCGCACCGACCTGACCGAGGCGCGTGTGGCCAAGCTCACGGCGATCGACTTCGCCAGCCTGCCGCTGAAGGACGCGGTGGTCATCAAACAAGGCAGCGGCGAGCGCAAGCTGGTGGTCTTTGGCGACCCGAACTGCGGCTACTGCAAACGCTTCGAGCGCGAGCTGGCGAGCGTGCCGGACGTGACGATCTACACCTTCCTGTATCCGATCCTTGGCCCCGATTCGACCGCCAAGTCGCGCGATATCTGGTGTGCCAAGGACGCCGGCAAGGTCTGGCGCGCCTGGATGGTCGATGGGGTGACGCCGCCGAAGAGCATCGGCAAGTGCGACACCGAGGCGCTCGACCGCAACCTGGCCCTGGGCAAGAAGCACCGCGTGCAGGGCACGCCGGCGGTGGTCTTCGAGGACGGCACGCGCGTGCCCGGCGCGATGCAGCGCGACCGGCTCGAGAAAGCCCTGGCCGCAGCCAGCAAGAAGGGCTGAATGCCGTCGCACGCGTGAGGTCGGCCGCGCCCGCGCGGCGCGGCGACAATGCGCCGATGATCGATGTCCTGATCGAGCTGGCCGATGTGCACGCGCACCTGTTCCGCGTCACGTTGCAGGTGCCGCGGCCGGCGGCGCGGCAGCGCATCAGCTTGCCGGTGTGGATCCCCGGCAGCTACCTGATCCGCGAATTCAGCCGCCATCTGTCGCGGCTGCAGGCCCGCCAGGGCCCTGATGCCTGCGTTTGCGAGCAGCTCGACAAGTGCAGCTGGGAGGTGCAATGCAACGGCACGCGCACGCTGCGCATCCGCTACGAGGTGTATGCCTTCGACACCTCGGTGCGGGCCGCGTTCCTGGACGCCCGGCGTGGTTTCTTCAACGGCACCAGCATGTTCCTGCGGGTCGATGGCCGCGAGGCCGAGCCGCACCGGCTGCGCATCGGCGCGCTGCCGACGGGCTGGCAGGTGGCCACCGCGATGCCGGCCACATCGCGCCGGCGTGAATACGTGTGCGCGGACTACGACGAGTTGGTCGATCACCCGGTCGAGCTCGGCAAGTTCTGGCGCGGCGAATTCCAGGTGCGCGGCGTGGCGCACCAGTTCGTCGTGGCCGGCGCCTGGCCGTCCTTCGACGGCGAGCGGCTGCTGGCCGACACACGGCGCATCTGCGAGACCGAGATCGCCTTCTGGCACGGCCGCGGCAAGGCGCCGATCACAGGTTACGTGTTCATGCTGAACGCCGTGGACGAGGGCTACGGCGGGCTCGAACATCGCGCCAGCACCGCCTTGATCGCGGCGCGCCGGCATCTGCCGCGCCAGGGGGTGGCCGAGGCCGGCGACGGCTATGTCACGCTGCTCGGATTGATCTCGCACGAGTATTTCCACACCTGGAACGTCAAGCGGCTGAAGCCGCGCGACTTCGAACCGATCGATTACGGCCGCGAGAACTACACGTGCCTGCTGTGGTTCTTCGAAGGCTTCACCTCGTACTACGACGACCTGCTGCTGCTGCGTGCCGGGTTGATCGACGCGCCACGCTACCTGCGGCTGTTGTCGCGCACGCTGAACCTGGTGCAGGCCACCCCCGGGCGCAAGGTGCAAAGCGTGGCCGAGGCCAGCTTCGATGCCTGGGTGAAGTACTACCGCGTAGACGAGAACACACCCAACGCCACGGTCAGCTACTACGGCAAGGGTTGCCTGGTGGCGCTGGCACTGGACCTGAGCTTGCGCACGCAGGGCGGCGGCAACCTGGACGAGGTCATGCGGGCGTTGTGGACGCGCAGTGCCGGCGCGGCGATCGACGAGGCCGACATCGCGCACGCGCTGCAGGAGGTGGCGGGCCGATCGATGCAGCCCGAGCTGGATGCCTGGGTGCACGGCCATGAGGATCTTCCCCTGCCGGCGCTGCTGGGCCGCTTTGGCGTCGTGTCGAAGGCCGACGCTGCCGACCTGGCGGCCGAGTGGGGCCTGCGCATCAGCGAAGGGCCGCTCACCGGCATCCAGCTGAAAACGGTGCATCGTGGCAGCGCGGCCGAGCGAGCCGGCCTGGCGGCCGGAGACGAATTGCTGGCGATCGACGGCTGGCGCGTGCGCCGGCTGGACGATGCACGTGGCTGGATCGGTGCCGGCCGCACACTGGAGCTGTGCGTGGTGCGCGACCAGCGCCTGATGACATTGCGGTTCGAGCCCGACAAGGCTGCGGGCCGCGCGGGTGCGCTGCATCTGGCCGACAAGCCCACTGCGGCAGCCCTGGCGCTGCGCCGGGAGTGGCTGGGCGCGTGAGCCCACGCCCGGCCGTTCCGAAGGGGACTGAGTGCCGCGGCTCCATGTCGGCCTGCGCCGACATGGACGGCACGAAGGCCCGCAGCGTCTCGCGGTGGGCTTGCACCGAAGTGCGCAGCTCGGAGCTCGCTCGATGACGACGACCCGGTGGCGCCGGCGCGCCGCGGTGCTGGGACTGGGCGTGGTGGTGAGCTTGGCGCATTGGGGACTGGCCCATCTGCTACCGCCGCTGCGATTGGGCGACGGCAGCGCCGAGCGCATGCCGCAACGCATCGAGGTGGCCTATGTGCGCGAGCTGGCGCCTGCCGTGCCGCCGGCCGTCGCGCCGGTGGTGGTCAAGCGCCGGCCCGCGCGGCCCCGAGGCGCCATGACGCCCCAGCCCGAGCCCGCGGCCTCGGCGCCTGAAACGACAGCTTTGCCAGCGCCACCCGAGGCCGAGCCTGTCACAGTGGCTCGGG
>JAHECC010000022.1 GCA_024641965.1 Rubrivivax sp. | reverse complement strand
CGACGTTGCCCGGCAGCGTGGCCGGGTCGATCGAGAAGCTGCCGACATGCGCCAACTCGACCCCGGTCTGCTGGCGAACGAACTCGCGTCGGCGCTGCGCCATGGCCAGGGTGTAGTCGTCGCCCTTGTCGCGCGGCACCTTGGCTAGCGCATGGACTGTCGATGTTGTCATGTCGTCACCTTCGCTCAAATCATTCCGGCCAGGCGCAGCGACAACAGCACCGTCTTCTGCAACTGAATTTCCTCGCGCGAATCGGCCACCTTCAGCCCCATGCGCTGGAGAAGCGGCAGCACGTTGTCGGGCGGCACCGGCGGCAGGCTTTTCATGGCCGCGGCCACCTCCTGCTCGCTGCTCTTGCCTGACTTTGCCTTCAGAACCTTCATCGCATGCGCCAGCAGCATCTCCTCGCGCGTGAACTCCGAGCCGAAGGGGAAAGGCGCGAACATGCCCTGCGCCTTGAAGCCCTGCAGCACGCCCGCCAGATGCTGCGGCGTGTTGTTGCGGTATTCGTCCGGAATCTGATAGTCCGCGGGAACCTTCCGATGTTGCTTGGCCTGCTCCAGCAGTTCGTCCTGGAAGCGCGAGTCGGCCACATTGAGCATAGCCTTGATGAGTTCCTGGTCGCTCCTGCCGCGGATATCGGCGATGCCGTACTCGGTGATCACGATGTCGCGCAGGTGCCGTGGAATCGTCACATGGCCATAGTTGAAGACGATGTTCGACAGAGTCTGGCTGCCTTCGTGGCGCGTGCTCTTGATCATCATGATCAGCCGGGCATCGGGCAGCGCATGAGCCATGGCGACGAAGTTGTACTGCCCGCCGACGCCGCTGACGATGCTGCCGTCCTCCATGCCGTCGGAGACGATGTGGCCGAGCAGCGTGGCCTTCATGCCGGTGTTACAGAAGCGCGCATCCTTGCGCTGCAGTGCGCGCAGCGCTTCGTCGCCGTAGAGCTGGTTGGCGACGTCCACGCCGGTCATCTCGAAGCGCCGCCTTTGCTCCTCGCTCATGCCGCACAGCGTGTCGTAGAAGTCGCGCGGTCCGATGAAAAAGCCGCCGGTCAGTACCACACCGTTCTTCAGCCGCTTGCCGAGGCAGATGGCCGCCAGCTGCCGGCGGTGCGACGTCTCGACCAGCAGCGCGCTCAAGCGCGCATCGTCGCGCACCAGATGCCCGTTCGTGTAGCGCACCTCGTCGTCGAACACGCCATGATGCTGCAGCGCGTCGAAATCCTGCTGCGTCAGGTACAGCGGAATCAACCCGCCATCGACCAGCATGTCGAGCAGGTTGCGCGGAATCTCGCCCTCGGCGTCGAGCCGCCCCTGGTTGATCAGCGTCTGCAGCCCGGCGTGGTGATAGACCGCGCGCTTGACGACGCCCGCCTTGTGCAATTGCACGAAGGCGTCGACCAGCATCTCGGTGGAACCGTACACGCCCTGCGCGAAGGGCGTCTTGCCACCGACCGCGTCGATCAGCGCGCCATTGCGCGCGGCAATGCCGCTCGTCGTCAGCAGCTCGGCGTAGACCTCGTTGTGGTTGTGGCGCAGGTCGAGCGCGTAGGCGATGGCGTCGCCGAGCGCGCCGATGCCGATCTGCAAGGTGCCGCCGTCCTTGATCAGCGTGCTCACGTACAGGCCGATCATGTGGTCGCCGTCGGCCACCGGCAGTCGCGGCGTGCTGAACAGCGGGTGCTGCGCCTCGGGGCACTCGACGATGATGTCGTACATCTCGGGTGCCAGCTCGGCATCGCCGTACATGAAGGGCAGGTGTTCGTTGACCATGCCGATGCGCAGGCGCTTCTCGCCACGCTCCTGCGCCTGCCCGAACATCTGCAGCGTCTGCAGCGCGGTGTCGGCGTTGCAGCTGGCGCTGTAGCAGCGCTTGCCGTTGCCGCTCGACTTGGCGATCATGTGCGCGAAGATGACATTGCCGTTGGCATCGCAATCGCGCACCACGTGCGTGTAGTTGGTGCAGATGTGGTCCTGCTGCATCGAATCGACACCGCGGTAGGTGCCGGCCTTGAAGAACAGCTCGTGGATGCGCACGTTCGGTGGCAGCTCACCGGCACGCAGGTCGGCGAGGAAATCGATATCGGGCACCTGACCCCAGACACGTTCGACGAAGGGCTGCAGGAAGCGCCGCTCGAGCTCGTTGTTCCAGCGCGGCTTTTCCAGCGACAGCGCGGTGAAGACCGTCAGCTTCAGCGCCGGGTTCTGCTTGGCGCGGCGATACAGCGCGTTGATCAGCGGCACCGGTTTGCCCAGGCCCAGCGGCATGCCGATGCGCACGTCGTCGCCGAACTCGTGCACGATGTGATCGACGCATTGTTCGATGTTCAGGATCAGGGGTTTTTTCTTGCTCATGGTTCGACTCGACGCTATTGCGGATGGGCCCATTCAGGCAGTTGCACATGCACTTACGCGGTGTCGGCGTAGACCAGCCGACGCCAGCCTTCGCGGTGGAATGGCCGCCAGTCTCCCTCGGGTTGCGCCAAACGGTCAGCTAGCGCGTAGAGCACGGCGGGATTGGCGCCCATACCGACGTGGCTGGCCTCGACTTCAATGTTCTCGGCCTCGTGATGGCGCGACTCGACGCTGCAACGCCACGACACGACACCGTCGCTGCGGCTCCAGATCGAGGTGGTCGGCACCGGCGGCGCCTGGCACAGCGCGCCGTGCAGGTCGTGCGCGTCGATGCGGTGGCCGCTCGCCCATTCGTAGAAGCGCCAGGCATTGGTCTGGCGCGGATGGCCGGTGAAGGGCGAGCCCAGCGAGACCACCTGACGCACGATCTCGGGCGAGCGTTTGGCCAGCTCGCGGGCATAGATGCCGCCCAGGCTCCAGCCGACCAGGCTGACCTTGCGGTGCGAGCGCGCATGCAACTGTTGCAGCCAGGCATGGGCGTGGTCGAGCACGCCCAGCCTCAGGCCCAGGTTCGGCCCCTGGCCCCAGCCCGACGCGGCCAGCCGGCGCGAGGTGAGGAACTGGCGCAGCAAGGCCGTGCTTTCATCGCCGGCGCCCAGGCCCGGCAGCACCAGCACGGCGTGCCCATCACCAGCCGGTGCCAGGCTCCAGAAGGGTTGCAACGCGGCGCTCAGGGCGAACTCCATGGGCGCCCGCCATTCCATCAGCTGCAGCAATGGGCTGGGCGCGCTGGCCATGTGCAGGCCGGGATGGGTTGCGCTCATGTCGATGCTCCAATGTGCATGGTCAGCGTTTCGGCGCGAGGCGCTTCTTGCTTTCGTCGACGCCTTCGCGCAAGCGCTGGCCCAGCGCCTGCAGCACCAGCTTGTTCGAACTCACCGACAGCTCGGCCAGTTCCTTCATGTCGGCCAGCGCCTGGCCGAACGCCTTCTGCGCCTGCCGGCTGACGGTGCTGACACGCTCACCGGCGTTCTGGGCATCGAAGGTCTCGCGCGTGTCGGCTTCGAGCTGCTTCATCGCTTTCGCCAGCATCTCGCCCTGGCGGCGCACCACCGACTCGAAGCCGCTGTAGGCGCGCTCATTGGCCGCCAGCAGGGCCTTCACGTCCTTGCGCCGGCTTTCGATCAAGCCGCTCGCATCCAGCCCTGGCAGGCGCAGCCTTTCCAGCATGGCGCGCAGGTCGAGCCCGCCCGGATTGACGAGGGTAGCGTCCACGGCTCTTGCCTTGGCGCTTGCCTTGGCGGCAGCTGACGGACGGGCCACCTTGGCGGCAGTTGAGGTTTTGCGTGTGCTCATGATGTGACCTTTGCTTTGGGTTGGGAAGGGGAGGCTGTGCGCGCCTTGCGTCGCGCGCTGGACTTGGCCGGCGGGGTCGGCGCGGCGTCGCGAGTCCTGAAAGCGGGCTTGGTGGCGGACTTTGCTGCGGGCTTGGTGGCTGGCGGCCGGCTGGCGGCCTGTTCCAGTTCCGCCAGCGCTTCGCCCAGCAGGTCGGCCAGTTCGGCCAGGTCGGGCACGGTATGGCGGCAGGCGGTCAGGCCGACGTCGAGGTTGTCGTTGTAGCTCTGCACCGTGATGTTCAGCGCCGAGCCGTGGAACGGGATCGAGCAGGGATACATGCTCAGCAGCCGCGCGCCGGCGATGTACAGCGGCACCGGCGGCCCCGGCACATTCGAGATAAACAGGTTCGACCAGGGCGGCAGCCGGTCGGCCAGCTTGGCGCGGCGGTACAGGTCGACCATGCCGCGCAGCAAGGCGCCGCTACCGAGAAAACTCAGGTCGGGCAGCAGCGTGTTCTTGATGTTGTTGAGCAGGCGCTTCTGGTCGAGCATGGCCTCGTGGATGCGCACCAGCCGCTGCATTGCATCGGCCTCGTCGGTGGCCAGCGTGCACAACATGGCGGCGTCCTGGTTGCCCGTCGCCGGCTCGCCGGGCTTGTGCAGCGACACCGGCACCATCGCCGTCAGCGACTTTTCGGGCAGCGCGCCCTTGTCCTTCAGGTAGCGACGCAGCGCGCCGGCACACACCGCCAGCACCACGTCGTTGACGGTGGCATCGGCCTGCTTGGCGATGCGCTTGAAGCGTCCCAGCGGCCAGCTGCGGATGGCGTAGCTTCGCTGACTGGTGATTGCGACGTTGAAGATCGTTTTCGGCGGGCGCAGCGGCGGCAGCACGGCGCGTTCGTAGCGCAGCGTCTGCACGTCGGGCAGCACCAGTTTGGCCCAGGCCTTGAGCACATCGGGCACGTATTGCAGCGCACGGATCTCCTGGCGTGCCAGATGTTCGCCCACGCCGCGCAGCATCTGCTCGACCCCGGGCGTTGCTTCTGCGGCACTGGCGGCAGGGGGCGGTGGCAACTTGCGCGGCTCGGGCGTGAGGTCGTACATCACGCCGGCCAGGGTCTGGCTCGACGCGCCGTCCATCGCCGCGTGGTGGATCTTGGTGTAGATCGCCACCTGGCCCGACTCCAGCCCGTCGATGACGTAGAACTCCCACAGCGGGCGGCTGCGGTCGAGGAAGTTGCTGTGCAGCCGGCCGACCAGTTCCTCGAGCTGGCTGATGCGCCCCGGCCGCGGCAGCGTCTGGTGGCGGATGTGATAGTCCAGGTCCACCGCGCCACTGTCCGCCCAGAACGGATGGTCAATGTCGAAGGGCAGGTCCACCAGCTTTTGGTGCAGCAGCGGCACCAGGTGCACACGCTGGCCGATGTGGCGCTTGTAGTCCGCGTAGAAGTCACCGGCGTAGCCGGCGGGCAGCTCGACCAGGCTCAGTCCGCCGACATGCTGCGGCGTCTCGGGTGTTTCCAGGTACAGGTAGCTGGCGTCCTGTTCGGTCAGTTGCTTGAACATGGGGATTTCCGGTGCTTGCTGTCGGGTTCGGCGCAGCGGCATCAGACGCCCAGCCACTCGGTGCACAAGGCGCTGTCGTCCATCAGCGCCTTCGGTTCGCCTTCGAAGACGATCTGGCCGTGGCCCATCAGGTAGGCGCGCTGTGCCAACTCGAGCGTGATGTCCAGCTTCTGTTCCACCAGCAGCACCGCCACGCCGCGCTGCGCGATCTCGGCGATCAGCTGGCCAACCTGCTGCACGATGCGCGGCGCCAGGCCTTCGGTGGGCTCGTCGATCATGACCAGCGCCGGGTTGCCCATCATCGTGCGCGCCAGCGCCAGCATCTGCTGCTCGCCGCCGGACAACACGCCGGCGGGGCTGTCGGCACGCTCCTGCAGGATCGGGAATAGACGATAGAAGTCGTCCTCGGTCCAGGGGTTGGCCACCTTGCTCGGCTTGCTGCCGAGCAGCAGGTTCTGGCGCACCGTCAGCCGCGGAAAGATGTCGCGGCTTTCGGGCACGTAGCCCACGCCCCGGCGCGCGATCCGGTAGGGCGCCATGCCCAGCAGTTCCTGCTGCTGGAAGCGCACCGATCCGGCGGCCTGCACGTGGCCCATGATGGCGCGCACCGTGGTCGAGCGGCCGACGCCGTTGCGTCCGAGCAGGCTGACGACCTCGCCGGCCGCCACACGCAGCGACACACCCGCCAGGATGTGGCTCTTGCCGTACCAGGCCTGCAACTTGTCGACTTCAAGCATTGGGGCGCCCCAGGTAGGCTTCCTGCACCTGCGCGTTGGCGCGGATCTGTGCCGGTGTGCCGGTGGCCACCACCGCGCCGTGTACCAGCACCGAGATGCGGTCGGCGAGTTCGAAGACCACGCTCATGTCGTGCTCGACCATGACCAGCGTGCGGCCCTCGCTGACGCGGCGGATCATGGCTTCGGCGCGCGCGGTCTCCGAGCGGCTCATGCCGGCGGTGGGTTCGTCGAGCAGGATCACCTCGGCGCCCGAGGCGATGGTCATGCCGATCTCCAGCGCGCGCTGCTCTGCGTAGGACAGCAAACCCGCGGGCACCGCCTGGCGCTGTTCCAGGCCGATTTCCTGCAGCACCTCGTCGGCGCGGTCGAGCACCGGCGTCATGCGCGACAGGCGGCGCCAGAAGGCATGGCCGTGGCCGCCTTTCCAGAACAGCGCGCAGGCGATGTTCTCGCGCGCCGACAGGCGCTGGAAGACGTTGGTCACCTGGAAGCTGCGCGACAGGCCGAGCCGGCAGATCTGGTGCGGCGTCTTGCCGCGCAGGTTGCGGCCGTTGAGCAGCACCTCGCCGGAGCTCAGCGGCAGCCGCGCGCTGATCAGGTTGAACAGCGTGGACTTGCCGGCGCCGTTCGGGCCGATCAGCGCATGGCGCTCGCCGCGTTCGATCTTCAGGTCGACGCCGCGGATGATCTGCGTGGCGCCGAACTGCTTGCTGACGCCGCGCAACTCGATGGCGGAGTGGTTCATCGGGCCTCCTGCTTCGCCGCCGGCGGGCTCGAACGCAGCAGCACGGCCAGCCCGGCCATCAGCAGCACGGCCGCGGCGATCCAGATCGTCGGCGCCGCCGGGTCGAGCTCGAAGTCGGCCAGCGCCATCGGGCCCTCGGCCGAACCGCTCCACAGGTGGTAGGCGCTTTCCACCGCCAGGATGGTGGCCGCCAGCACCAGGGCCAGCGCCAGCAGCGTGCGCGCCAGCGCCGGACCGGCGCGCTTCCACCCCCCAGGCGCACGCAGCGCCGGCAAGCGCTCGAACAGCAACCCGGCGAAGCCGCCTGGTGCGAACAGCACCATCACCAGGAACAGCGCGCCGAAGTAGAACAGCCAGGCATGGGTGATCGACGAGACCACGGTCTGCAGCAGCAGAACCACTACCGCACCGATGATCGGCCCGATGAAGTGGCCCATGCCGCCGATGAAGACCATCAGCAGCACCAGCCCCGAGGCATGCGCGCCGACGGTTTCGATGGTCACGATCTCGTCGTTCAGCGCCGCCAGCGCACCGGCGACCCCGGCGAACAAGCCCGACAGCACCATCACCTGATAGCGCACCTTGTGCGTGCTGTAGCCGACGAATGACACGCGCTCGGGGTTGTCGCGCACTGCGTTCGCCAGCCGGCCGAAGGGCGTGCAGGTGATGTAGTACATCGCCCCGGCACACACCAATGTCCAGGCGGCGATCAGGTAGTACATCTGCAGCTGCGTTGCGAAGTTGATGCCGAACCAGCCCTTTCCAGTGACGCGGTTCGCCGACACACCGGCCTCGCCGCCGAAGAACGCGGGGATCATCAGCACGCAGGCCACCACCAGTTCGCCGATGCCGAGCGAGATCATCGCGAAGGTTGTGCCGGCGCGGCGCGTCGACACCCAGCCCAGCGCCATCGCGAAACCCATGCCGGCCAGCCCGCCGACCAACGGCAGCAGGCTCACCGGAAAGTTGAAGCTGCCGTCGTTGATCGCGGCCAGCGCATGGATCGCGAAGTAGCCGCCCAGGCCGGAATACACGGCGTGGCCGAAGGACAGCATGCCACCTTGGCCGAGCAGCATGTTGTAGGACAGCGCGAAGATGATGGCGATGCCCATCTTCGTGCTCACCGACAGCGCGTATTCGCTGCTCAGCGCCGCGGGCAGCATCAGCAACAGCAGTGCAAATGCCGCCCAGAGGGTCAAACGCTGGCGTGTGGCTGATTCCATGTCAATCCTCGCGCACGCCCATCAGGCCGCGGGGGCGGACGATGAGCATCAGCACCATCAGCAGGTAGGGCAGGATCGGCGCCAGCTGCGAAATCTTCAGTGATGCCAGCTGCGCCACCACCGAACCGGCCGCTCCCGGGCCGAGCAGTTCCAGCGGGCGCCATTCCAGCCCGACCGAGAAGGTCTGCACGATGCCGATCAGCAGCGAGGCGATGAAGGCACCGCCCAGCGAGCCCAGGCCGCCGACGACAACGATGACGAAGACGATGCTGCCCATCGTCGCCGCCATGCTCGGTTCGGTGACGAAGGCATTGCCGCCGATCACGCCGGCCAGCCCGGCCAGCGCGCAGCCCATGCCGAAGGTCAGCATGAAGACCTGCGGCACGTTGTGGCCGAGCGACTCGACCATCTCGGGGTGAGTCAGCGCCGCCTGGATGATCAGCCCGATGCGCGTGCGCGTCAGAGCCAGGTACACCGCCAGCATCATGCCGACCGCCACTGCCACCATCAGGCCACGGTAGGCCGGGAATGCGGTGTTGAACAGCGTGAACAGCGTGGTGTCGAGCTCGGGCGGGATCTTGTAGTCCACCGCGTTGCGACCCCATACCAGGTGCACGATCTCTTCGATCATGAAGGCCAGGCCGAAGGTGAACAGCAGCTCATGCACATGACCGAAGCGGTGCACGCGGCGCAGCCCGAAGCGCTCGACGCCGGCACCGAGCAGGCCGACCAGGAAAGGCACCATCAGCAGCGCGGGCCAGAAGCCGAAGAAGCCGCTGATCTGGTAGGCGAAGTACGCGCCCAACATGTAGAAGCTGGCGTGCGCGAAGTTCAGCACGCCCATCATGCCGAAGATCAGCGTCAGGCCGGCCGACAGCATGAACAGCAGCATGCCGTAGGACACGCCGTTCAGCAGCGATACCAGGACGAATTCCATCGCGCCTTGCTCCACACCGGTGGCAAAGATTCAGGACCGCGCCGCATGGCGCGGGTCGGATGGTGGCGGCGCTACTGCGCGGCCGGGCGCTTCATCTTGCAGTTCGTCGGCAGGGCCGTGTCCTTGGCCGGCACGATCACCGCGTTGCCGAAGGCATAGCCGCTGTTCTCGATCGGCAGGCGGATGCCAGGCTGGCCAACCTTGCCGAAGGTGCTGACCAGCAGCGGCTGCAGCAGCTGGTGGTCCTGCTTGCGCATCGTCACCTCACCCATGTCGCCGGTCCAGCTCATGCCTTCCATTGCCGAGGCCACCTTCAGCGGCTCGGTGCTCTTGGCCTTGTCCATCGCGGCGGCGAGCATGCCGACCATGACCTTCATGCGGTAGTAGAAGAACTCGTCCGCCGGCTCGGGCCACTTCGCCTTGTAGGCCTCGTAGAACGGGTCCATCTTCGGGTTCGGCGTGTTGACGTTCCATTCGGTCACGACCTTGACCTTGCCGACACCGTCGTCACCGATGGCCGCGGCCGAACCGTAGGCGCCGCCGTAATAGGTGTACCACTCGACGTTCAGTGCCGAGTCGCGCACCGCACGCACCAGCAGCGTCAGGTCAGCACCCCAGTTGCCGGTGATGATGGTGTCTGCGCCCGAGGCGCGGATCTTTGCCGCGTAGGGCGCGAAGTCCTTGACCTTGCCCATCGGATGCAGATCTTCGCCGACGATCTGCACGTCGGGACGCTTGGCCGCGAGCATCGACTTGGCGGCGGCCGTCACCTGATGGCCGAAAGCGTAGTCTTGGTTGATCAGGAACACCTTCTTCACCTTGGCATCCTTCTTGATTGCGTCGGTGATGGCATTCATCTTCATGTCGCTGTTGGCGTCGAAGCGGAAATGCCAGAAGCTGCACTTCTCGTCGGTCAGGTCGGGGTCGACCGCGGCGAAGTTCAGGTACACCATCTGCTTGTCGGGGCTGCGGCTGTTGTGCTTGTTGATGGCATCGATCAGCGCGCCAGCCACTGCCGAGCTGTTGCCCTGCACGATGTACTGGATGCCCTGGTCGTTGGCCGCCTTTAGCGCCGACAGCGCTTCCTGCGGGCTGCCCTTGCTGTCGAAGTTGACCACCTCGAACTTGCGCGCGCCGAGCACGCCGCCACGGCCGTTGAACTCGTCGACGATGAAATTCAGGTTCTTCGACCCGAGTTCGCCGACGGCGCCGAAGGGGCCCGAAAGCACTTCAATGTAGGCCAGCTTGATCGGCTGCGCTGAGGCAGCGAGGGCGACCATCGACAGCGCGCCAGCGGCCAGCAGACGGTGGAAGAGAGTTCGTGGCATGGGTTTGTCTCCAGTTGGGTCCACGCGGGAGTTGATCTGGCGCAAAGTGAACCGCTGCGGGTCGATGCCAGCATCCGGTTCACCTTTCACCACTGCACCCGCGGGCGGGGTTCGGTGTGGGTTGATGGTCGCGCCTGCAGCCTGCGCAATTGATCCCCCGGTTGGGGGACGGGGAAGATGGAGAGGGTCAATACCGACAACCTGGCCTCGCGCCTGCGGCCGCCACGCCCGGCGCGCGGCGTGATCACCCGCCCGCGCCTGGACGGTCTGCTGGATCTGCTGCGCACGCGCTTGCTGACCGTGGTCAAGGCTCCGCCGGGCTATGGCAAGACCACTGCGGCGCAGTCCTGGGCCGACGCGTTGGCGGCCAGCGGCGCTCACGTAGCCTGGCTGTCGCTGAGCGCCCAGGAAGACGATGACGAGCGCTTCTTTGGCGCCGTGGCCGCCGCCTTGCGCCGCGCCTGCACGGTCGACGCCCAAGCCGGCGCGCAGAGCCTGCTCACCGAAGCCGAATGGTCGATGCGCGAGCTGTCGATACCGATGCAATACCGCGTCGAGTGGCTCGCCGCCGAGCTTGCGGCGATCCCGGGTGAGATCTTCCTGGTGCTCGACGACTTCCATGAAATCACGCGGCCGGCGATCCACGAAGCGCTGTCGGCGCAGCTGGCGAATGCGCCGGAACATCTGCACCTGATCGTGCTCGGCCGCAGCGAACCGCGGCTCGACCTGGCGCCATTGCGCCCGCATGACGCAGTGCTCGAGCTGGACGCACAGATGCTGCGCTTCGACCTGGCCGAGACAGAGCAACTGCTGCGCAAGCACCCGAGTGCGGCGAACGGGCCGCACGACGCCGCCGCGCTGCATGCGCTAACGGGCGGCTGGGTCGCGGCTCTGCGTGCGGCAATGCTGACTGCACGCATCCGAGGCGAAGCGGCTTCACCAGGACGCTATGCGCCGCCGGGCACGCCGCGCACCATTCAGGCGCTGCTGGACGAGCTGCTCGAACAGCTTCCCGCCCCGTTGCTGCAGTTCATGCAGCGATGCAGTGTGGCTGAGCGTGTCTGTGCTCCGCTGGCCGCATGCCTGAGCGGGCGCGCCGATGCACAGGCGCTGCTCGAACAGATCGAGCGCCAGCAGCTGTTCATCACCGCACTGGACGATCGACCGCATTGGTTCGCTTTTCACCGCCTGCTGCGCGAATCCCTGCTGCTCGGCGCCGCGCAGCACGACCCGCAAACGCTGCCGCAGGCCCACAGGCTTGCGGCGCACTGGTTCGCTGAACAGGGCTCGTGGACCGAGGCTATCGGCCATGCACTGGCGGCCGGCGAGACGACCCAGGCCATGCGCTGGATCGAAGACCATGCGATGGCGGTGGTGGGTGCCGGCGACCTGCTCACGCTGCTTTCCTGGGAGCGCCAACTGCGTGCCCACCTGGTCGAAAGCCCGCTGCGTCTGCGCCTGGCCTTCGCCTGGGGCCTGGGCCTGGCGATGGCCTGCGACAAGGCGCTGGTGTTGCTCGACGGCGTCGAGGCGCAGCTGGCGCAGCGCGATGAGCCCACGCCAGCCGAGCTGCGCAACGAATGTATGGCCTTGCGCGCGGTAGTGGTGTGCACCACCGGTGACTACGAGCTGGCCGCATCGCTGGCCGACCAATGTACGTCCTCGGCCGCTGTGCAACCCTGGGTGGGCAACGCGCGGCGCAACGTGCTCGCCGCGAGCAGCCTGCACCTGGGCCACTGGGAGCAGGTGTACGTGGCGCCACCGCTGCTCGGTGGTGCGCAGGGCCAGTCGGTAGGCGACCGCACAGCCAGCACCTACCGGTTGTCGATCCGCGCGCTGGCCGAACTGCGGCAAGGCCATCTGGAGGACGCCGCGCGGCTGCTCGAAGAAGCCATGCGTGTCGGCGCCGACAGCGCCGCGCTGGCGGCCCTGCCCGCCCCGACGCTGGCCATGGTGCGCTACCTGCAGGGCCGCAGCGCCGAGGCGGCGCAAGTCAACGCCGCGCACATGGCCGTCAACCAGCGTGTGGCGCCGATCGAAGGCTTGTACGCGGCCTATCTGGTGGCGGCGCGCCTGGCGCGGCTCGACGGTCAGGCGGTCGGCGCGCGCCACCTGCTCGACGAGGGCGAGAGCATCGGCGCCGCACGCGGCTGGCGCCGCGTCGAGGCGACCCTGTTGCTGGAGAAGGTGCGGCTGTGCCTGCTCGATGGCCGTGGCGCCGAGGCCGACGCCGGCAGCCGCCGCATCGAGACGCTCGCGCGCGCGTCGCGCTCACGGCTTGAGGCCATCGACTTCGGCCGTGCCGCGCAATTGGCGCGGGCCTGGTGCGCATTGATCGCGGGCCAGCACGGCAGCGCCGTCGAAGACCTGCGGGCGCTGTCCTTGTCGGCGCAGCAGGACGGTCGGCTCGTTGACCGCATCGGCTTGCTCGGCGCGCTGGCCCTCGCGCAACACGCTGCCGGTGCGTCGAGCGCGGCGCGCCGCACGATGCTCGAGGCCTGTGTGCTGGTGCAACGCAGCGGGGCGCTGCGGGCGCTAGTGGACCAGCCGGCGAGCATGGCAGGCCTGTTGCGCGAGATGCTCGGCGCGCGTGCCGAACTCGCCCGTCACGCCTGGCTCGAGCCGGTGTTGGCGCGCGCGCAGCGCGCGCAGGTGGAGGCCAACGAGAGTGAAGTGGCGATATCGAGGCCTCTGCAGTCGCTGAGCCCACGCGAGCACCACATCCTGCAACTGCTGGCCGACGGGCAATCGAACAAGGAGATCGCGCGCGGTCTAGGCATCGCCCCGGAGACGGTGAAGACCCATGTCAGCAAGATCTTCACCAAGCTTGGCGCCCAGAACCGCGCTCAGGCGGCGGCGATGGTGCCGGGCAACTGACGGTCGCACTACGTCGGCCGTACTTTGAAACCAGTCATCACCATAGCGATTTCCTGCTCGATCGATGCGCATGCGCGGCTGGCCATAGACGCCGCCGCTGTCGGTGTGCACCTTGCGGATGCGCTCGACCAGCACCGCGTCGTCGATCGAACGCCGCCTCGGCGGGCGATCCAGCCAGTCGTAATAGCCGCTGGGCGAGACGCCAAGCACGCGGCACAGCGTGCGCACGCTCAGGTTGGCCTGGTTCGCGTTCACGAGTTCGAAGACCCGATGGACGACTTGTTGCCCCTCACTGCGAACCAGGCCGTAGCCTTCCTAAGAAACTCCTTTCTCCATAAGGATCGGGTGTTCGCGAAACCGGGTCAACTTCAGTTGGGCAGCCTGGTTATTACTGTTCATAGGCCGTCACGAGTCGGCCAACAACCGACGTCAATCCAAGATCGACAAATTTGGTAGCAGAATTGGTAGCTCAATCGCATTGTTGCATAAGCTAACCATAGACAAATTGTCGCATGTTCGGATTGCAAATCCGTAGAGGCCGGTTCGACTCCGGCTCGCGCCTCCACCTTCATGCCATTCGACGCGCCGCGCATAATCCGCGCGCCGGCCCGGATGGCGAAATCGGCAGACGCAGCGGACTTAAAATCCGCCGCCCTTCACAGGGCATACGGGTTCAAGTCCCGTTCCGGGCACCACGACGCCTCGGCCGTGTCGCGACGTTTGCGATCGAAGGATACCCGCCATGTCGTTGTTCGACAGCTCCGCGCTGAACGTGGGTGTGCACAAGCGCGAGGTCTTCGGCTGGGCGATGTACGACTTCGCCAACTCGGGCTACACAACCGTCGTAATGACGGCAGTGTTCAACGCCTACTTCGTCGGCGTGGTGGCGGGCAACGCGAGCTGGGCGACGTTGGCCTGGACAAGTTCGCTGGCGCTGTCGAGCCTGGTGGTGATGTTCACGATGCCTTCGCTCGGTGCGCTGGCCGATCTGCGTGCGTTCAAGAAGCGCATGCTGATGGTCACCACCGCTGGCTGTGTGCTGGCCACTGCCGTGCTGGCGCTGGCTGGCCCCGGCGATGTGGGACTGGCGGTGCTGGCCATTGTGGTGTCGAACATCTTCTACAGCTACGGTGAATCGCTCAACGCGGCCTTCCTGCCCGAGCTGGCACGGCGTGACGCGCTGGGCCGCGTCTCGGGTTGGGGCTGGAGCTTCGGCTACTTGGGTGGAATGCTCACGCTCGGGCTGTCCCTCGGCTACGTCATCTGGGCACAAGGGCAGGGCATACCGGCGACGCAGTTCGTGCCAGTGACGATGCTCATCACCGCAGCGGTGTATGCGCTGTCGTCGCTGGTCACCTTTTCATTGCTGAAGGAGCGCGCACTGCCGCAGTCAAGGCCATCGCATGATAGTGGCCTGCGCGCGTCGCTCGCGCGGCTGGCGCAGACTTGGCGCCACGCCCGCGACTACCGCGACTTCATCACCTTGCTGGCGTGCACGGTGGCCTATCAGGCCGGCATTGCCGTGGTCATCGCATTGGCCGCGGTCTATGCCGAGCAGGTACTGGGCTTCAAGCAGACGCAGACCATGATGCTGATATTTCTGGTGAACATCGCGTCGGCGGTGGGCGCCTTTGGCTTCGGCTATTGGCAGGACCGTGTCGGCCACCGCAAGGCACTGGCGGTGACGCTGGTCGGTTGGATCGTGATGACTTTGCTGGCGGTGCTGGCCACCGGCCCGGGTCTGTTCTGGGTGGCGGCCGTGGTGGCCGGTTTGTGCATGGGCTCGAGCCAATCGGCAGGGCGCGCGCTGGCCGGTGCCTTTGCGCCGGAAAAGCGCCTGGCCGAGTTCTTCGGCTTGTGGACCTTTGCGGTGAGGCTGGCCGCGATCCTTGGGCCGATGACCTATGGCTTGGTCACGTTGATCACTGCCGGCAACCATCGCATCGCGATCCTGTCGACCGGTATCTTCTTCGTCATCGGCTTGATCATCCTGACGCGCGTGAACGTGCCACGCGGTATCGGCGCGGCCCAGGCGGCAGCCTGAGGAGGCCAACCTAGAGGTGGCACCTGCACGCGCCTAGAATGTTCCCATCAAGAAGTTGCCACAGGAGTCGCAGAACATGAAGATCCTGGTGCCCGTCAAGCGGGTCGTCGATTACAACGTCAAGGTGCGCGTCAAGAGCGACGGCAGCGGTGTGGACATCGCCAACGTCAAGATGAGCATGAACCCCTTCGACGAGATCGCCGTCGAAGAGGCGGTGCGCCTGCGCGAGAAGGGCGCTGCCACCGAGGTCATTGCCGTGTCCTGCGGCGTCACCCAATGCCAGGAAACGCTGCGCACCGCGATGGCCATTGGCGCCGATCGCGCGATCCTGGTCGAAAGCACCGATGAACTGCAGCCGCTGGCCGTGGCCAAGCTGCTGAAGGCGCTGGTCGACAAGGAGCAACCGGGGCTGATCATCCTGGGCAAGCAGGCCATCGACGACGACTGCAACCAGACCGGCCAGATGCTGGCGGCGCTGGCCGACCTGCCGCAGGCTACCTTCGCCAGCAAGGTCGATGTCGCCGATGGTCAGATTGCCGCCACGCGCGAAGTCGACGGCGGTTCGGAAAAGCTCAAGCTCACGCTGCCGGCGGTCATCACCACCGACCTGCGCCTGAACGAGCCGCGCTATGTCACGCTGCCGAACATCATGAAGGCGAAGAAGAAGACGCTTGACGTCTTCAAGCCCGCCGATCTGGGCGTGGACGTGGCCAGCAAGATCAAGACCTTGAAGGTGGCCGAGCCGCCCAAGCGCGGTGCCGGCATCAAGGTTCCCGATGTGGCTACGCTCGTCGACAAACTCAAGAACGTCTCCAAGGTGATCTGAATGACCTCACTCGTTATCGCTGAACACGACAACCAGTCGATCAAGGGCGCCACCCTGAATACCGTCACTGCCGCGGCGATGTGCGGTGGAGACGTGCATGTGCTGGTGGCCGGACACAACGCCGGTGATGCCGCGAAGGCCGCAGCTCAGATCGCCGGTGTGTCCAAGGTGCTGCACGCCGAGGGTGAGCACTTTGCGCATGGGTTGGCCGAAAACGTCGCCGCGCAAGTGCTGGCGCTGGCCGGCGAGTACAGCCACATCCTGTTTCCGGCCACGCCCTCGGGCAAGAACATCGCGCCGCGCGTCGCCGCCAAGCTCGATGTCGGCCAGCTCAGCGATGTCAGCAAGGTCGACAGCCCCGACACCTTCGAGCGGCCGATCTACGCCGGTAACGCCATTGCCACGGTGCAGAGTGGCGATGCCACCAAGGTCATCACCGTGCGCACCACCGGCTTCGACGCCGCCGCTGCAACCGGTGGCTCGGCCGCGGTCGACAGCGTCGATGCCGTCGCCGCGAACGACAAGGTCAGCTACCTGGGCAGCGAAATCGCGAAGCTCGACCGCCCCGAGCTGACGGCGGCCAAGGTCATCGTCTCAGGCGGCCGCGCGCTGGCCAGTTCCGAGAAGTTCCACGAAGTGCTGGAGCCGCTGGCCGACAAGCTCGGGGCCGCGCTTGGCGCCAGCCGCGCCGCGGTCGATGCCGGCTACGCGCCCAACGACTGGCAGGTCGGGCAGACCGGCAAGATCGTTGCGCCGCAGCTGTACTTCGCCATCGGCATCAGTGGTGCGATCCAGCACCTGGCCGGCATGAAGGACAGCAAGGTCATCGTTGCGATCAACAAGGACGCCGAGGCGCCGATCTTCAGCGTCGCCGACTACGGGCTGGAGGCCGACCTGTTCGTGGCCGTGCCCGAACTGGTGAAGAGCCTATAGTCACCGGCGACAGTTCACCGCAAAGGGCTCCCGACGGGAGCCCGCTCTACTTTCGAGGTTCACATGAGCTATCGCGCACCGCTGAAGGACATGCTCTTCGCCATCAAGGAACTCGCCAACATCGATGCCGTGGCGGCGCTGCCGGGTTTCGAGGAAGCCGGTTTCGATACCGCCCAGGCCGTGCTCGAGGAAGCCGCAAAATTCAACGAAGGCGTGCTCGCGCCCTTGAACCGCGAGGGTGACGTGAATCCCTCGTCCTTCAGCGACGGCAAGGTGATCACCACGCCGGGCTTCAAGGAAGCCTTCAAGGAGTTCGGCGCCGGTGGCTGGCAGGGCCTGCAGCACCCCACCGACTTCGGCGGACAGGGCCTGCCCAAGACCATCGGTGCGGCTTGCGTCGAGATGCTGAACAGCGCCAACATGAGCTTCGCGTTGTGCCCGCTGTTGACCGATGGCGCGATTGAGGCGCTGCTCACGGCCGGCACGCCCGAGCAACAGAGCAGCTTCATACCGAACATGATCTCCGGGCAATGGACCGGCACGATGAACCTGACCGAGCCGCAGGCCGGCAGCGACCTGGCGGCAGTGCGTACGCGCGCCGAGCCGCAACCCGACGGCAGCTACAAGCTCTTCGGCACGAAGATCTTCATCACCTACGGCGAGCACGACATGGCCGAAAACATCGTGCACCTGGTGCTGGCGCGCGTGAGCGGTGCGCCCGAGGGCGTGAAAGGCATCAGCCTGTTCCTGGTGCCGAAGTTCATGATCAACGCCGACGGCAGCCTGGGCGCGCGCAATGACGTGCATTGCGTCAGCATCGAGCACAAGCTCGGCATCAAGGCGAGCCCCACCGCGGTGCTGCAGTTCGGCGACCATGGCGGTGCCGTCGGCCAGATCGTCGGCCAGGAAAACCAGGGCCTGGCCTACATGTTCGTGATGATGAACGCGGCACGCTACGCGGTGGGCATGCAGGGTGTGGCGGTGGCCGAACGCGCCTACCAGCAAGCTGTGGCCTATGCGCGAGACCGCGTGCAAAGCCGCCCGGTGGACGGCTCGACGCCGGCTGCCGCGGCGATCATCCATCATCCCGACATCCGGCGCATGCTGATGACGATGCGCGCCTACACCGAAGGCTGCCGCGCGATGGCCACGGTAGCAGCCGCAGCCTACGACGCGGCCCATGCGCATCCGGATGCCGAAGTCCGCAAGCAAAATCACGCTTTCTACGAATTCATGGTGCCGCTGGTCAAGGGCTACAGCACCGAAATGAGCGTCGAGGTCACCAGCCTGGGCATCCAGGTGCACGGCGGCATGGGCTACATCGAGGAGACCGGCGCGGCGCAGTACTACCGCGACGCGCGCATCCTGCCGATCTACGAAGGCACCAGCGCGATCCAGGCCAACGACCTGGTGGGCCGCAAGACCGCACGTGATGGCGGTGTGGTGGCCAAGGCGATCGCTGCGCAGATCGAAGGCACCGAAACCGATTTGAAGGCCCGCGACAGCGCGGCCTGCCGCGCCATGCGGTCGAACTTGCAAGCAGCACGCATGGCCTTCGTCGATGTCGTGGATTTCGTTGCCGGCAAGACCAAGGCCAGTCCGAACGACGTCTTCGCCGGCAGCGTGACATACATGCTGCTCGCCGGCAACGTCGTCGCCGGCTGGCAGATGGCGCGCGCGCTGATCGCCGCCGAAGACCGCCTGGCCGAAGGCGTCGACCCCGAGTTCATGCGCGCCAAGATCGCCACGGCGCGCTTCTACGGCGACCATCTGCTGTGCAAGGCGCAGGGCCTGCGCCACAGCATCATCGACGGCGCAGAAAGCGTCAACGCCATGCCACTGGCGGCGTTCTGAGCTGGCGCCATCGCCACCCACCTGATTGGAGCCCCTTGTGTCCTTGCCCCCCATCCTCGCCCATCTGCCCCTGCCGATCATCGGTGCGCCGCTGTTCATCATCAGCAACCCGAAGCTCGTCATCGCGCAGTGCAAGGCCGGCGTGGTGGGCTCGATGCCGGCGCTGAATGCGCGCCCGGCCTCGCAGCTTGACGAATGGCTGGCCGAGATCACCGAGACGCTGGCGGCGCACGACCGCGACCACCCCGAGGCCAAGGCCGCACCCTTCGCCATCAACCAGATCGTGCACAAGACCAACGACCGGCTCGAGCACGACATGGAGGTCTGCGCGCGCTACAAGGTGCCGATCGTCATCACATCGCTCGGCGCGCGCACCGACATCAACGAGGCAGTGCATGGCTGGGGTGGGGTGGTGCTGCACGACATCATCAACAACAGCTTCGCGCACAAGGCCATCGACAAGGGTGCCGACGGCGTCATCGCCGTGGCCGCCGGCGCCGGGGGCCATGCCGGTGTGAAGAGCCCCTTCGCACTGGTGCAGGAGATCCGTGAGTGGTTCGACGGCCCGCTGGCGCTGAGCGGCGCCATCTCCACCGGTGGTGCAGTGCTCGCGGCGCAGGCCATGGGCGCCGACTTCGGCTACATCGGCTCGGCCTTCATCGCGACCGACGAGGCGCGTGCGGTCGAGGGCTACAAGCAGATGATCGTCGACAGCAACAGCGACGACATCGTCTACAGCAACCTGTTCACCGGCGTGCATGGCAACTACCTGAAGGGTTCGATCCGCAACGCCGGCCTCGACCCGGAGCAGTTGCCGCAAAGCGACCCGAGCAAGATGAGCTTCGGTGGCGGCGAAATCAAGAAGGCCTGGAAGGATATCTGGGGTTGCGGCCAGGGCATCGGCGCGGTGAAGGCAGTGACGCCGGTGGCGCAGTTCGTGCAGCGCCTGCGCAACGAATACGAGGCAGCACAGGCCCGCATTTGCAGGGCTTGAGTGCGCGCCGGTCGCCGCACAGGGCCGGGACGAGCCATGGTTTAGGATTCGGCCTCGGCATGTCCCTAGGCGCGGACCGGCCGATGCGGTGCTTTCCACCATGCTGCCGGTACGCCGTGCACTTCCTGCGCGATGAGTTGCGCACTGCGCGCCATCAAGGGGTGATTCGGCCCCACGCTTGCTTGTCGCGCTGCGCGGCCGGCAGTCTGTCCACCCATCAAACTGCGGAGCACAAGCTCCCGCCCCAACTTCATGAACGAGAAACTCGACAAACTCACCGCGGCCCTTCCCGACCTGCTGATGGTCTACGGCCTGAACCTGCTGGCCGCGATCGTCACGCTCGTCGTCGGCTTCATGGTCGCCGGCTGGTTGGGCCGTTTGACAACGCGCACGCTGCGCAAGTCAGACAAGATCGATCCGATCTTTCCGCCGCTGGTCGGCAAGATCGTGCGCATCGCCATCATCGTGTTCACGCTGATCGCGGTGCTGAACCGTTTCGGCGTGCAGACGGCCAGCCTGATCGCGTTGCTTGGTGCCGCCGGCCTGGCCATCGGCCTGGCTTTGCAGGGCACGCTGAGCAATGTCGCCTCCGGCGTGATGATTCTGCTGTTTCGGCCCTTCAAGATCGGCGACGCGGTGAAGATCGGCGGCGAGGTCTATGTTATCGACGGCATCGGGCTGTTCCTGTGCAAGGCGCACCTGCCGGACGGCCCTTCGGCGCACCTGCCGAATTCGAGCATCTGGGGCCAGACCCTCGTCAATCTGTCGGTCACCGACGGCGACAAGCGCCGCATCGACGAGGTCTATGGCATTGCTTACGGCGACGACATCAATGTCGCATTGGCCATCCTGAACAAGATCGCCGCCGACGAGCCGCGTGTGCTTCAGGATCCGGCGCCGCTGATCGCCGTGCAGTCGCTGGGGGACAGCTCGGTCAACATCCTGTTCCGCGTGTGGACGGGCCGTGCCGACTGGTGGAATGCGAAGCTCGATCTGCTCAAACAGTGCAAGGAAGCGCTGGAAGCCGGTGGTTGCAACATCCCCTTCCCGCAGCGCGACGTGCACCTTCACCAGGTCGGCGCCAAGCTGCCGTCCTGACGCGTACGACACCGGTCACGGCGGTGCCAGCGCGGCAATTTGTCAGCTAGGGGAAGGGTGCGTCGCGCCCAATGGCGCGCAGATGCAGCGATGCGTCCCGGTGCTAAAGTGTCGGCCCGGACGCACGGACGGCCAACTCGTCCCTGCTCTGGCCGGCAGCCATGCTGCGGGTCGCAATCCGCCAACCGGTGCAGCCGGTCGATGCGGAAGGTTGTTCAACCCATCAAAGCCCTGGAAACCGGGGCATAAGGTGCGCGCAAGATGATGCAGCAAACCCGGGCCAACTCGTACCTGTTCGGTGGCAATGCCCCGTACGTCGAGGAACTCTACGAGGCCTACCTCGACAACCCCGGCAGCGTGCCCGACAACTGGCGCGACTACTTCGATCGCTTGCAGAACGTCGCCGCCGTGGATGGCTCCGAGGCCCGCGATGTGGCGCACGCACCGGTGGTCGAGTCCTTCGCGCAGCGCGCCAAGGCGAATGCCTTCGCGATCAAGGCCACCGCCACCGACCTGGCGGTGGCGCGCAAGCAAGTGCATGTGCAGTCTCTGGTGGCGGCCTACCGCTTCCTGGGTTCGCGCTGGGCCGAGCTCGATCCGCTGAAGCGCGCCGAACGGCCGAAAATTCCCGAGCTCGAGCCGGCGTTCTACGACCTGAGCGAGTCCGACATGGACATGATGTTCTCGGCCGTGAACACCTATTTCGTCAAGGCCGAGAACATGACGCTGCGCGAGATCATGAAGGCGCTGCGCGAAACCTACTGCGGCTCGATCGGCGCGGAATTCATGCACTGCACCGACCCGGCCGAAAAGCGCTGGTGGCAGGAGCGGCTGGAAAGCATTCGAAGCAAGCCGAGCTTCAGCGCCGACGAGAAGATCCACATCCTCGACCGGCTCACGGCGGCCGAAGGCCTGGAGCGCTACCTGCACACCAAGTACGTCGGCCAGAAGCGCTTCTCGCTCGAGGGCGGCGAAAGCTTCATCGCCTCGATGGACGAACTGGTGCAGCGTGCCGGCGAGCGTGGCGTGCAGGAGATCGTCATCGGCATGGCGCACCGCGGCCGCCTGAATGTGCTTGTGAACACGCTGGGCAAGATGCCCAAGGACATGTTCGCCGAGTTCGATCACACCGCTCCCGAAGACCTGCCGTCGGGCGATGTCAAGTACCACCAGGGTTTTTCCAGCGACGTCAGCACGCCGGGTGGGCCGGTGCACCTGAGCCTGGCCTTCAACCCGTCGCACCTGGAGATCGTGAATCCGGTGGTCGAGGGTTCGGTGAAGGCGCGACAGGATCGCCGCGGCGATGCACGCGGTGACCAGGTGCTGCCGGTGCTGGTGCACGGCGATACCGCCATTTCCGGTCAGGGCGTGGTCATGGAAACGCTGGCCATGTCGCAAACGCGCGGCTACTTCACTGGCGGCACGGTGCACGTGGTGATCAACAACCAGATCGGATTCACCACCAGCAACCCGCGCGACACCCGCTCGACGCTGTATTGCACCGACGTGGTGAAGATGGTCGAAGCGCCGGTGCTGCACGTCAACGGCGACGACCCCGAAGCCGTGGTGCTATGCACGCAGCTGGCGCTGGACTACCGGCAGGAGTTCAAGAAGGACGTGGTGGTCGACATCGTGTGCTTCCGCAAGCTCGGCCACAACGAGCAGGACACGCCCGCCCTGACGCAGCCGTTGATGTACAGGAAGATCGGGCAACACCAGGGCACGCGCCGTCTCTATGGCGAGAAGCTGGTGGCACAGGGTGTGCTGCCCGAAGACGGCCCGGACAACATGGTCAAGGATCTGCGCGCCGCATTCGACGAAGGCAAGCACACCGGGGACCCGGTGCTGACCAATTTCAAGAGCAAGTACGCGGTCGACTGGGCACCTTTCCTCGGCCGCAAATGGACCGACGCGTCCGACACGGCCTTGCCGCTGGCCGAGATCAAGCGGCTGTCCACTCGCATCACCACCGTGCCCGAAAACTTCAAGGTGCATCCTTTGGTGCAGAAGGTGCTGGCCGACCGCGGCGCCATGGGCCGCGGCGAGATCAACGTCGACTGGGGCATGGGCGAGCACCTGGCCTTCGCTTCGCTGGTAGCGAGCGGCTATTCGGTGCGCCTGTCCGGTGAGGACAGCGGCCGTGGCACCTTCAGTCACCGCCACGCAGTGCTGCACCCGCAGGACCGCGAGCAGTGGAGTGTCGGCAGCTATGTACCGCTGCAACATGTGGCCGACAACCAGGCGCCCTTCGTCGTCATCGACTCGCTGTTGTCCGAAGAAGCGGTGCTGGCCTACGAATACGGCTATGCCTCGGCCGACCCGAACACCTTGGTCATCTGGGAGGCGCAGTTCGGCGACTTCGTCAACGGTGCGCAGGTCGTGATCGACCAGTTCATCGCCGCGGGCGAAGTCAAGTGGGGGCGCGTCAACGGCCTGACTTTGATGCTGCCGCACGGCTACGAAGGGCAGGGCCCGGAGCATTCGTCGGCGAGGCTCGAGCGCTTCATGCAACTCGCCGCCGACAACAATATGCAGGTGGTGCAGCCGACCTCGGCGAGTCAGATCTTCCACCTGCTGCGTCGGCAGATGGTGCGTCAGTTCCGCAAGCCGCTGATCATCCTCACGCCGAAGTCGCTGTTGCGCAACAAGGATGCGGGATCGCCGCTGTCGGAGTTCACCAAGGGCGAGTTCCGAACCGTCATCGGCGTCAGCCGGCCCGAAGTCGAGCCCGACAAGGTCAGGCGCATCATCGCCTGCTCGGGCAAGGTGGCCTACGACCTGATTCGCCGTCGTGACGAGAAGAAGGCATGGGACGTGGCCATTGCCCGTGTCGAGCAGTTGTATCCGTTCCCGCACAAGGCCTTCGCGGCCGAGCTGAAGCGCCACCCCAACGCCACCGAGATCGTCTGGTGCCAGGACGAGCCGCAGAACCAGGGTGCGTGGTTCTACGTGCAGCACTATGTACACGAGAACATGCTCGACGGGCAGAAGCTCGCCTATGCAGGCCGAGCGGCGTCGGCGTCGCCGGCGGTGGGTTATGCCCACCTGCACCAGGAGCAGCAGAAGGCCCTGCTCGAGCAGGCCTTCGGCAAGCTGAAAGGCTTCGTCCTGTCCAAGTAGGGCGAAGGCCGCGCCCTTTGCGCCGTCTTCGCATCGCAACTTGGACCGGACGCCGCAGCGCCGGCCAACTTGCACTTCCCAACCCACCCAACGAGATCGTCCATGTCTATTGTCGAAGTCAAGGTTCCTCAACTGTCCGAGTCGGTGGCCGAGGCCACGCTGCTGCAGTGGAAGAAGAAGGCCGGCGAGGCCGTGGCACTGGATGAGATCCTGATCGAGATCGAGACCGACAAGGTCGTGCTCGAAGTACCGGCACCCGCTGCCGGCGTGCTGGCCGAATTGGTGCAGGGCGACGGCGCCACGGTCACGGCCGAGCAACTGATCGCGCGCATCGACACCTCGGGCAAGGCTGTCGCGAGCCCGCCGCCGCAGGACGCGGCCAAATCAGTGGCACCGGCAGCCGAATCCGCACCCGCACCGGCCACGCCTGCAGCGGCGGGCAAGGGCGGTGGTGTCGCCATGCCGGCAGCGGCCAAAGTGCTGGCCGAGAACAAGATGTCGGTGGACGACGTCACCGGCACCGGCAAAGACGGCCGGGTCACCAAAGGCGATGTATTGGCGGTGCTGGCCTCTCCTCCGGCCGCGCCGGCGAAGCCGGCAGCCGCGCCGCCGGCATTGCCCACTGTCGCGGCGCCAGCCGCGAGCAACCTCGGTGACCGACCGGAACAGCGTGTGCCGATGTCGCGCCTGCGCGCCCGCGTGGCCGAGCGTCTGCTTCAATCGCAGAGTTCCAATGCGATCCTCACCACCTTCAACGAAGTCAACATGGCGCCTGTGATGGAGATGCGCAAGCGTTTCCAGGAACGCTTCGAGAAGGAGCACGGCGTGAAGATCGGCTTCATGAGCTTCTTCGTCAAGGCCGCGGTGGCCGCGCTGAAGAAGTTCCCGCTGATCAACGCCAGCGTCGACGGCACCGACATCGTGTACCACGGCTATTTCGACATCGGCATTGCGGTCGGGTCGCCACGCGGCCTGGTGGTGCCGATCCTGCGCAACGCCGACCAGATGAGCTTTGCCGACATCGAGAAGAAGATCGCCGAGTTCGGCGCCAAGGCGCGCGACGGCAAGCTGTCGATGGAAGACTTGACCGGTGGCACCTTCTCGATCAGCAACGGCGGTGTGTTCGGCTCGATGCTGTCGACGCCGATCATCAACCCGCCGCAGTCGGCGATCCTCGGCGTGCATGCCACCAAGGAGCGTGCCGTGGTCGAGAACGGCCAGATCGTGATCCGGCCGATGAACTACCTGGCGATGAGCTATGACCACCGCATCATCGACGGGCGCGAGGCCGTGCTCGGCCTGGTGACGATGAAGGATGCGCTCGAGGATCCCGCGCGACTTCTGTTCGACATTTGATCCGCTTGCAGACAAGGAGCCTGCCATGAGCCTGGTCGACGAACTGGCCCGCCTGGAAGAGATGCGCGCGCGAGGCACGCTGTCGGACGACGAGTTCCAGCGCGCGAAGACGCGGCTGATCGGCGGGCCCGACCTGCCGCCTGCCGCCGCGGCCATCAATCGCCTGCGCCGCAGCCGCAGCGACAAGTGGGTGGGCGGCGTGTGTGCCGGCATTGCCGAGGTCAGCGGCATCGAGGCCTGGATCTGGCGCCTGATGTTCGCCGTGCTGTTCATGTTCGGCGGCACCGGGCTGGTGGTGTACCTGCTGCTGTGGATCTTCGTGCCGCTCGAGTGAGCTCTTCAACCCTGGATAGAACATGCCCAAGAACTTCGATGTCGTCGTCATCGGCGGCGGCCCCGGCGGCTACATCGCGGCGATTCGTGCCGCGCAGCTCGGCCTGAATACGGCCTGCATCGACGAGTGGAAGAACGCCAAGGGCGGCCCGGCGCCGGGCGGCACCTGTACCAACGTCGGCTGCATCCCCAGCAAGGCGCTGCTGCAGTCGAGCGAGCATTTCGAGCACGCCGGCCACGCCTTCGCCGATCACGGCATCGACCTGAGCGGCCTGAAGATCGATGTAGCGAAAATGCTTTCGCGCAAGGACCATGTGGTCAAGCAGAACAACGAGGGCATCCTCTATCTGTTCAAGAAGAACAAGGTCAGCTTCTTCCACGGCAGGGGTTCCTTTGCTGCGGCCGGCGAAGAGGGCTACGAGATCGCGGTCGACGGCGACAAACCGGAAAAGCTGCTGGCCACGCATGTCATCGTCGCCACCGGTTCGACGGCGCGTGCGCTGCCCGGCGCCGATTTCGACGAAGAGCGCATCCTTTCCAACGATGGTGCCTTGCGCATTGCGGCGGTGCCGAAGACGCTGGGCGTGATCGGCTCGGGCGTCATCGGCCTGGAGATGGGCTCGGTTTGGCGCCGCCTGGGCGCGCAGGTCAGCGTGCTCGAAGCCTTGCCCACCTTTCTCGGTGCGGTGGACGAGCAGATTGCCAAGGAAGCCTTCAAGGTGTTCACGAAGCAGGGCCTGCAGATCCAGCTTGGCGCCAAGATCAGCCAGGTGAAGACCGGCAAGAAGGGCGTCACGGTGCACTACACCGATGCCGGTGGCGCGGAGTGCAAGCTCGAATGCGAGCGGCTGATCGTCTCCATCGGCCGCGTGCCCAATACCGTCGGCCTGAACGCCCAAGGCGTGGGCCTGAAGCTCGACGAGCGCGGCTTCGTCGCGGTCGACGACGATTGCCGCAGCAACCTGAGTAACGTCTGGGCGGTGGGCGACGTGGTACGCGGCCCAATGCTGGCGCACAAGGCCGAAGAGGAGGGCGTGGCCGTGGCCGAGCGCATTGCCGGACAGCATGGCCATGTGGACTTCAACACCGTGCCCTGGGTCATCTATACCAGCCCGGAGATCGCCTGGGTCGGTGCCACCGAGCAGCAGCTCAAGGCCGAGGGGCGTGCCTACCGTGCCGGCACCTTCCCCTTCATGGCCAACGGGCGCGCGCGCGCGTTGGGCGACACCACCGGCATGGTGAAGATGCTTGCCGATGCCACGACTGACGAGGTGCTGGGCATGCATGTCATCGGCCCGATGGCCAGCGAGCTGATCGCCGAAGGCGTGATGGCGATGGCGTTCAAGGCCAGCAGTGAAGACATCGCCCGCATCTGCCACGCCCACCCCAGCCTGAGCGAAGCCACCAAGGAAGCGGCGCTGGCCGTGGACAAGCGCACGCTCAACTTCTGACGCTTGCTGCAGATGGCCGTTCGCGATCTGTATCAACGCAGGCTCGCCGAGCGCGGCTACAGCTCCGATGCCGCGCAACTCCTCGCCATCGACGCGCTCGAGCGCTGCGAGAACGAATGGATCGCCTACCTGCAGCGCCGCGGCAACGCGCTGGCGAAGATGATCCGCCGCCCGCCGATCCCGCGCGGCGTGTACATGTTTGGTGGCGTGGGCCGCGGCAAGAGCTTCCTGATGGACTGCTTCTACCAATCCGTGCCGCTGCAGCGCAAGACTCGGCTGCACTTCCACGAGTTCATGCGCGAAGTGCACCACGAGCTGCAGGACCTGCGCGGCACCGCGAACCCGCTCGCCGAACTGGGCCGGCGCATGGCGCGGCGTTTCCGCCTGATCTGCTTCGACGAGTTCCATATCGCCGACGTCACCGATGCGATGATCCTGCACCGGCTGCTCGAAGCGCTGTTCGCCAACCGCGTGAGCATCGTCACCACCTCGAACTTCCCGCCCGATGGGCTGTACCCGAACGGCCTGCATCGTGACCGCATCCTGCCGGCGATCGCGCTGCTGAAGCAGCATCTGCAGGTGCTGGATGTCGATGCCGGCACCGACTATCGGCTGCGCACGATGGACCGCGTCAAGGTCTATCACACGCCGCTGGACGAAAGCGCCGAGGCGCAGATGCGCCGTACCTTCGAGCAACTGGCAGAGGCCAGCGACGAGGATCCGCTGCTGCACATTGAACAACGCGAAGTGCGCGCACGGCGCCGCGCCGGAGGCGTGGTGTGGTTCGACTTTGCGCAACTGTGCGGCGGGCCGCGCTCGCAGAACGACTACCTGGAAATCGCCACCCGCTTTCACACCGTGCTGCTGTCGAAGGTGCCGGCGATGTCTCCGCGTCTGGCCAGCGAAGCGCGGCGTTTCACCTGGCTGGTGGACGTGCTCTATGACCGTCAGGTGAAGCTGATCCTGTCGGCCGAGGTCGAGCCCGAGGCGCTGTACACCGAAGGCCCGTTGGCGCACGAGTTTGCTCGCACGGCCTCGCGGCTGAAGGAAATGCAAAGCAGCCAGTACCTGTCGCTGACACGCCGCACCGTGGACACGGCATTGACATGACAGGCGCTGCGACCAGGTTCCGGGCGTCGGTGTTGTCGTTGTCGCTGGGGCTGGCGGTGTCGGTATTCGCGGCCGAGCCTGCTGCGGCTACGGCCGAGCGCAAGCGGATACTGAGTGAACGCGCTGCTGTCGAAGTGCGCTACAAGACGGGCGTGTCGGCCTGCCGCGAGCGTTTCGTGGTCACGTCCTGCGTGGATGAACTGCAGACGCAGCGCCGCGAGGCCCTGGCGGCGCTGCGTCTGCGCGAGATCGAACTCGACGAGGCCCAGCGCAAGGCAGAGGCCGAGGAAAGCCAACGTCGTCTGGCGGCCAAGCGTGCCGAGGCGGCAAACCGGCCACAGCCGGCGCCGCGCCCGCAAGCGGCATCGGTTGCCCATGGCAAGGGGTCGGCCGCTTCTGCCGCGTCGGCAGCCAGCGCGCGTGCCAGGCCGCGGTCGAAGACCGCAGACGATGCGGCGGAGGCGGCCGCACGTGTCGCCGCGCAACAGCGACGCGTGGCTGAAGCAGAGGCGCGTCGTGAAGAGGTTGAAAAGCGCAATGCCGAGCGGGCGGCCAGCGGCAAGAAGTCGACGCCGCTGCCGATTCCGGCGCCCTTGCCGCCGGCCAGTGCGGCGTCGAGCTGAGCCTAGACCAACGGGTCGATGCGCAGGATGGCCAGCGACAGGTTGTCGCCGCCGCCACGCGCGCGCTGGCGCGCCTTGTTGACGAGCATCTCGCTGGCTTCACGCGGGGGCAACGTGTGCAGGATCGCGCCCAACTCCCTTGGCGTGAAGTAATGCCACAAGCCGTCGCTGCAGGCCAACAGTGCGTCGCCTTGTTGCAGCCGGTCGATCGCCGTCAGGCTCAATGGCGGATCCTGATTGGTGCCCAGGCAACCGGTGAGCAGGTTGCCCTGGGGATGGGTCAGCGCCTCGTCCTCGGTCAGGCGGCCCTCGTCGATGAGGCGCTGCACGAAGGAGTGGTCGGTCGTGCGCGACAACAGCTCGGAACCACGGAAGTGATAGACGCGCGAGTCGCCAGCGTGCACGATGCCGCAGTCCAGCGTCGGGTTGACCAGAAAGGCCGCCAGCGTGCTGTGCGGCTCTTCCTCGGCGGTGATGGCCGTCAGCTTGATCATCAGGTGCGATTCCATCACCACCTGTCGCAGCGTCGCGCAGGCATCGTCCTTGGAAGGCACGTAGCGCTCGAAGATCTGGCGCGCCGTCATCATCACCTGGTCCGCTGCCTTGCGCCCGCCGCTCTTACCGCCCATGCCGTCGGCGACGATGCCCAGGGCGCATCCCGGCACCCGCTCGTGCGCGATCACCTCCACCTGGTCCTGCTGGTACATGCGATCGCCGCGGTGCATGCCAGTGGCGGCCGAAATTCGAAACGCCTGTTCGGGTGGACTCATGGCCGCGAATATAAACTCCGGCGCATGGCGCAAAGTATGCAAATGGATGACAACTTGCACTCGGTCCAGCGGCAATTGATCGAACTGCGCATGGAACACGCGGATATGAACGACATGATCGATCGTTTGGCGCTGTCCGTGCCGCACGATGACCTGGCGCTGCGACGCCTGAAGAAGCGGCGGCTGCTGCTGCGCGACCAGATCTCGCGGCTGGAATTCGAACTCGATCCGCCCACGCCGGCTTGAACCACCTGCCAGCCGCCGCGGCGGCCACGTCGGCCATGGCGCCGCCTTCGTTGACCGATCAGGTGGCCATCGCCTTTTCGACCGATGGCGCGCTGGTGCGCAACGATCCGAGCCTGGCGCAACGCGAAATGCAGCAAAGGCTGGCCCATGCCGTAGCGACGGCCATCGACAGCCGCGCTGCGCTCGTCGCCGAAGCCGGAACAGGCGTCGGCAAGACCTTTGCCTACCTGGTGCCGCTGCTGCTTTCCGGCCGGCGTGCACTGGTCAGTACGGCCACGAAAAGCCTGCAGGACCAGCTGTTCCTGCGCGATCTGCCGGGCCTGTGCGAGGCGCTGGGGCTGCCAGTGACCTTGGCCCTGCTGAAGGGACGCTCCAGCTACCTGTGCTTGCAGCGCCTTCAACAGGCCCGTCGGGGTGCCGAGTTGCCGGACCGCTGGGCTGTGCGCACGCTGGCTCGCGTCGAAAGCTGGGCGCAGGCCACGCGCAGTGGCGACCTGGCCGAAATGGAGGGCCTGGACGATCGCTCGCCGGTGATTCCGCTCGTCACCTCGACGCGTGAAAACTGCCTGGGCAGCGAGTGCCCCCAATACAAGGCCTGCCACGTCATGCAGGCGCGGCGCGAGGCCATGGCAGCCGACCTGGTGGTCGTGAACCACCACCTGTTCTTCGCCGACATGGCACTGCGCGACAGTGGTGTGGCCGAACTGTTACCCACGGTGGATGCCGCCGTGTTCGACGAAGCACATCAACTGGTCGAGGCCGGCGTGCAGTTCCTGGGCAGCACGCTGGGCACGGCCCAGTTGCTCGATTTCTCGCGCGACCTGCTCGCCGCAGGGCTGCAACAGGCGCGCGGCCTACGCGACTGGCACGACCTGGCGGCCGGGCTGGAAAACGCCGCGCGGCAGTTGCGCCTGCTCTGCGCCGGCACGCTGGGCGAGGTGCGCGGCCTGGTCAAGCTGCGCTGGGACGAGCGTGCGCGCGCACCGGGCTGGGCGCCGGGCCTGCAGGTGCTGGCGCAGTCGGCGCAGGCGGTGGCCCGGGCGCTGCAGGAGCTGACCGACATCGGGCCGGATTTCGACAAGCTCGCGCTGCGCGCATCGACCATCGTGCAGCAGGTCGAGCGCTTCGGCCTGCCCACCGCCACCGGGCATGTGCGCTGGATCGACGTGTCGCCCCAGCAGGCGCGGCTGGTCGAGTCGCCGCTGGACATCCGTGACATGTTGACCGAGCAGCGGCGTGCCGCGGCCAAGACCTGGATCTTCACCTCAGCCACGCTCGGCGACAACGACCGGCTGAGCTGGTTCACGGCCTCAACGGGGCTGGAGGACGCACAGACGCTGCGCGTGGGCAGCCCCTTCGACTACCGAAAGAATGCGCGCCTGTGGGTGCCCGTGCCGTTCCCCAAGCCCAACGACGCGGCGCATCCGGCCGCCGTGGGCGCTCTTGCCGCGCGTTGTGCGGTGGCGCTGGGAGGTCGCTGCTTCGTCTTGACCACGACCCTGCGTGTACTGCCGCTGATCGCCGATGCGATACGGCTGGCACTGCAGCATGAAGGCGCGGTGCTGGAAGTGCTGGTGCAAGGCAGCCAGCCCAAGCGCGCGTTGCTGCAACGCTTCGGCAGTGGCCGCGGCTGCGTGCTGGTCGGCTCGCAGAGCTTCTGGGAGGGCATCGACGTGCCGGGTGACGCGTTGCAATGCGTGCTCATCGACAAGCTGCCCTTTCCACCTCCCAACGACCCATTGGTGGAAGCGCGTGTCAAGCAGATCGAAGCGCGAGGCGGCAATGCCTTCAGCGAGTACTTCGTCGCCGAGGCCGCGGTGTCGTTGAAGCAGGGTGCAGGCCGCTTGATCCGCAGCGAGAGCGACCGGGGCCTGCTGGTGGTGTGTGACCCGAGGCTGCGTCAAATGAACTACGGTGCCAGGCTACGTGCCGCACTACCACCGATGACTGAACTTGCGGCAGAAGCCGAGGCGCTGGACTGGCTGGCGGAACTCGCCGCGGGCCACTGAGTGCCCAACCGGGCAGGGCGGCCGGGCGTCAGTTCCAGATATGCCACCAGGCCTTGCCGGTGCGGCTCAGGCCTTGGGTCGGAAACACGCTGTTCGGGAAGTTCTTCTTGTACACGCGGTTGGCGTCGTCGCGCAGCGTCTCGAGGCCCAGTTTGTCGTAGCTCTGGACCATGATGTACAGCGCTTCCTCGCTGGCCGGCGCGCCCTGGAAATCCACCACAGCGAGCTGGGCCCGGTTCACCGCGGCCAGGTAGGCCTCGCGGCGGAAGTAGTAGCGTGCGACATGCAGTTCGTAGTTGGCGAGTGAGTTGGCGATGTAATCCATGCGCGTGCGCGCATCGGCGGCATAGGTCGAATCGGGAAATTGGTCGATGAGCTGCTTGAAGGCCTGATGCGAGTCACGCGAGGCTCGTTGGTCGCGCTCGGACAGGTCCTGCCCAGCCAGACTGCCGAGCACGCCGATGTCGTCATTGAAGTTGATCACGCCGCGCAGGTACAGCGCGTAGTCCAGGCCTGGGCTGGACGGGTTGAGCTTGATGAAGCGCTCGATCGTCGACAGCGCCTGCGTGCGGTCGCCGCTGCGCCAGTAGGCATAGGCCAGATCGAGCTGCGCCTGTTGCGCGAGCAAGGTGCCTGCGGCTTGGCCCTCGACGCGCTCCAGCGTCTTGATCGCAGTTTCGAAAGCGCCGCTTGCAATGTCGGCCTTGGCCTGTGCATACAATTGTTCAACGGGCGTTGTCGGACTGCCCGCCGCGCCGGGCGGCGGAGGTGTCTTGTTGGAGCTGCAGCCCGCAAGCGCCAAGCCCAGCAGCAGCGCGGCGACAGACGCGCGCCAAACACGAAGAACTGACATCGGCTCAAGTGCGCCGGTGCAACCGGCGTCGGCAGGGGAAATGGACGTGCGCGATTATAAAGAGCGCGACGAAGCGCTCGACGATCTGGCTGGCCTGTCGCCGGAGCCCGACGAGGCCTTCGAGCTGCGCCATCTGGAGATCGGCGCCGCGCTGCACGGCCTGCGACTGGACAAGGCACTGGTGCAACTGGCGCCCGAGTTTTCGCGCACCCATCTGCAGTCGCTGGTCGAGCGGGGGCATGTGCAGGTCGATGCGCAACGCGCCAGCGTGGTGGCGCGCAGGCTTCGCGTCGGCCAGCACCTGCAGTTGGAACTGGTGCCCACCGACGAAAGCCGTGCCTATACGGCACAGGCAATGGCGCTGCAGGTCGTGCACGAAGACGAGCATCTGCTGGTGCTCGACAAGCCGGCCGGGCTGGTGGTGCATCCTGCGCCCGGCAACTGGTCGGGCACGTTGCTGAACGGCTTGCTGGCACACCACGACGGCGCGGCCACGCTGCCGCGCGCCGGCATCGTGCACCGGCTCGACAAGGACACCTCGGGCCTGATGGTGGTGGGCAAGACGCTGATGGCGGTGACCGCGCTGTCCAGGGCCATCGCCGCGCGGGAGGTGCACCGGCACTACCTGGCGCTAGCCCATGGTCATGTGCAACCGGCCGAACTGCAGATCGAGGCGGCCATCGGGCGCGACCCGGTGTCGCGTGTGCGCATGGCGGTGCTGGCCGCGGGCAAACCGGCGCGCACCGACGTCTGGTGCGTGGCGTACCGGGGTGGCTACAGTGCGCTGCGATGCAAGCTGCACAGTGGACGCACGCACCAGATTCGTGTGCACTTGGCCTCGCGTGGCCATGCGCTGGTGTCCGACGCGCTCTATGGCGGCGCGCCGGGCCTGGGCCTGCAGCGCCAGGGGCTGCATGCCACGCGCTTGTGCCTGCGGCATCCGGTCGTCGGCCAGTGGCTGGAATTCGATCGGCCGGCGCCGGCGGACTTTGGC
>JAHECC010000161.1 GCA_024641965.1 Rubrivivax sp. | reverse complement strand
GACTATGGCCACTACGGGCCGTTCTTCGTGCGCATGGCCTGGCATGCGGCGGGCACCTACCGCATCGCCGACGGCCGCGGCGGCGCGGGCACCGGCGCGCAGCGCTTCGCGCCGCTGAACAGCTGGCCCGACAACGTGAGTCTGGACAAGGCGCGCCGCCTGCTGTGGCCGATCAAGCAGAAGTACGGCCGCAAGCTGTCCTGGGCCGACCTGCTGATCCTGACCGGCAACGTCGCGCTGGAGTCGATGGGCTTCAAGACCTTCGGCTTCGCCGGGGGCCGCGCGGACATCTGGGAGCCGGAGGAGGAGATCTACTGGGGCCCCGAGGGCAAGTGGCTGGCGGACGAACGCTACAGCGGCGAGCGTGAGCTCGAAAACCCGCTTGCCGCCGTGCAGATGGGCCTGATCTACGTGAATCCGGAAGGGCCGAACGGCAAGCCCGATCCGCTCGGTTCGGCGCGCGACATCCGCGAGACCTTCGCGCGCATGGCCATGAACGACGAGGAGACGGTGGCGCTCACCGCCGGCGGTCACACCTTCGGCAAGGCCCACGGCGCGGGCGATCCGGCGAGGTACGTGGGCCCCGAGCCCGAAGGCGCGCCGATAGAGCAGCAGGGGCTGGGCTGGAACAACACCATGGGCAGCGGCAAGGGTGTCGACACGATCTCCAGCGGCCTGGAAGGCGCCTGGACGCCGACGCCGACGAAGTGGGACAACAGCTACTTCGAGACCCTGTTCGGCTACGAGTGGGAACTGGGCAAGAGCCCCGCCGGCGCGCAGCAGTGGAAGCCCAAGGGCAGCAGCGGTGACGGCACCGTGCCCGACGCGCACGACCCGAACAAGCGCCATGCGCCGATGATGTCCACCGCCGACATGGCGATGCGCATGGACCCGGCCTACGAGAAGATTTCGCGCCGCTTCATGGCCAACCCCAAGGAGTTTGCCGACGCCTTCGCGCGCGCCTGGTTCAAGCTGACGCACCGCGACATGGGCCCAAGGGCACGCTACCTCGGCAAGCTGGTACCGAAGGAGGAGCTGATCTGGCAGGACCCGGTGCCCGCGGCGGATCACGCGCTGGTCGATGACAAGGACGTCGCGGCACTGAAGGCGCAGGTGCTGGCCTCGGGCCTGACGATTTCGCAGCTGGTGAGCACGGCCTGGTCCAGTGCCTCGACCTTCCGTGGTGGCGACAAGCGTGGCGGCGCCAATGGCGCGCGCGTCCGCCTCGCCCCGCAGAAGGACTGGGAGGCGAACCAGCCGGCGCAGCTGTCGAAGGTGCTGGCAACGCTGGAGAGCATCCGCAATGAGTTCAACGCGTCGGCCAAGGGCGGCAAGAAGATTTCGCTCGCCGACCTGATCGTGCTGGCCGGCAACGCCGCGGTCGAGGCCGCGGCGAAGCAGGCCGGCCAGGACGTGACGGTGCCGTTCTTGCCCGGTCGCACGGACGCCTCGCAGGAGCAGACCGACGCCGACTCCTTCGCGCCGCTGGAGCCCCAGGCCGATGGCTTCCGCAACCACCTGCGCAAGGGTCTGGAGCCCTACGCCGCCGAACTGCTGATCGACAAGGCGCAATTGCTGACCTTGACCGCGCCCGAGATGACGGTGCTGATCGGCGGCCTGCGCGTGCTCGACGCGAATGTCGGCCAAAGCGCGCATGGCGTGTTCACGCAGCGCCCCGGCACGCTGTCGAACGACTTCTTCGTCAATCTGCTTGACATGGGCACGCGCTGGCAGAAGTCCGCGAGCGAAGGTGTGCTGGAGGGCGTCGACCGCGCGACCGGCAAGCGAAAGTGGACCGGCACCGTCGTCGACCTGGTCTTCGGCTCGAACTCGCAGTTGCGGGCCCTGGCCGAGGTCTATGCCGCCAGCGACGCGCAAGGCGTGTTCGTGCGCGACTTCGTGGCGGCCTGGACCAAGGTCATGAACCTGGATCGCTTCGACCTGGCGTGATCGCGCAACACGGGTTCTGCAGCGCCCACGCGGCGCTGCAGTGCGCTCACGCAAGCGTCAACCGCTCCACCTGCTTGAGCAACTGCGTCAAGTAGGCGTCTTCGCTGCAAAGGGAGACCCCCGGCTCTGCCGGGGGTTGTATACCTGCGTCATCGGCCAGGCGCTTGCGGTGGACGGCGGGCTGTCGAGATCGCCCCGCCGTGACGCCGCAGTTGCCTGGACAGGCGGCGGTGTGAGCTCGGGTGCATGCGTCGCGCTACTGGCGCGACACTGTGCAGGAGGCATAGGGCTTGCCCCGTGTCTTGCGCCGAAAGGTCATTGCCTCCTGCTTGGCACCATCACGGTTCGGGCCAGCCTTGCTCGCCCATCAATGGAACGAAGGCCACCTCGCACAACGACTCGCTGCGATAGTCGTCCTGTCCCTCGCGCGTCACCCGGACCAGGTGCTGCGAGCCACGGCTGGCACCCACTGGCATCACGAGGCGGCCACCCGGCGCCAGTTGAGCCAGAAGTGCTTGCGGCACGTCGGGGCCCGCGGCGGTGACCACAATCGCGTCGTAGGGTGCGGCATCCGACCAGCCCAGCGTTCCATCGCCGCTATGCACCCGCACGTTGTTCAGCTTGAACTCCGCGAGCTGGCGCGCCGCACGCTCGGCCAGTTCGGGAATGCGTTCAACCGTGTCGACCTGCGCCGCAAGGCGCGACAGGACCGCGGCGGCGTAGCCCGAGCCCGTGCCGATCTCCAGCACGCGCTCGTCGCCAGTGAGTTGAAGCGCCTCACACATCAGTGCGACGATGTACGGCTGCGAAATCGTCTGCCTCGCGCCGATGGGCAGGGGGCGATCGTCGTAGGCTTGATCTCGCCTCGACGCAGGCACGAATGCCTCACGCGGCAGGTCGCGCATTGCCGCCAGCACGCGTGCGTCGCGCACGCCGCGGCCAGCGATGTCTCGCTCGACCATCTCCATGCGGCGACGACGCTCGGATTCCATGCCGTCAGTATCGCCGCATTGAATGTGCATTGCTTCATCTGCGTGAGGCAAATGAATGGTGAATACGACGGGGCCATCGCCCCACAATGCATGAACGTCGCCACCTCGTAGCTCTTGTTCGTGACGTCTGGCAAGGCGCGCGAGCCGTTGTTCGATCAACGCGTCACGGCCAGCGCTTTGAGATGGCGGTCAAGAAATCCCATGGCACGACCAGGACGTCATGCGCCGCATCGTGGATGGTGTCGAGCAGCGGTGCTGTCCAACACGGCCTCGGGCAGTGGTCCCTGAGCTGCGCATGTCCGGCAGCGCAGGGAGTCCGGTCAGTGCACCATCAGCACTGGCAAGGTCATCGCTTCGAGGATCGAGCGTGTGGCGCCGCCGAGTACCCACTCACGGGTACGGCTGTGGCCGTAGCACCCCATCACGAGCAGGTCCGCGCTCAGGTCCGCCGCCAGCGACAACAAGTTGTCGCCAGGCTGATCCGGCTCCGGTCCGCCGCGGTGCAAGGTGACGGCGATGCTCTGTGATGCCAAATGGCGCTGCAAGGCCTGCAGCGGCTGGTCGGTGGATTCGGCATAACACACCACATGCACCTCTTGCGCACGCCGCAGCCATGGCAGTGCGGCCGAGACTGCACGCGCTGATTCACGCGATTCCTTCCAGGCAACCAGCACGGTCTTGCCGAGGGCGGAATCGCCCCCGATGTAGGGCAGGATCAACGCGGGCTTGCCGGTGTCGATCAGCAAGTCCGGCACGAAATCGCCTGGCACCTCGTGCGTCAGAGCATCTTCGGGGTTGCGCTGCCCGAGCACCATCAAGTCGCAATAGAAGGCCCGGCGGCCGAAATCGCGGATGGGATCCTCGCCCGGCTCGGTCCATTTCAGCCGCGGCGAGCCGCCACTGACCGCCTCGTACCGGGCACGGGCCTTCTTCCGGCTCTCTTCGTCGAGTTCGGCAATGATGGTGAATGCCGCGGAGCTTCCTTCGATCACCGTTGGAAAGCGCAGCAGCGCTGGCGTCATGGCATGCACGGCTGTGACTTCAGCGTCGAACGCTTCGGCCAATCGCAGCGCGACCTTCACGCGCTCCGAGGTCTGCGCCGTGCTGTCCAAATGAAGCAGGATTGACTTCGGCGTTTGCATGACTCCTCCCTTCATTGTTCAGCCTGTCCAAAGTCGAACATAGGCGGCTGCCATTTCGTCATCTTGCGCGGGATCAACGCAGCCCCGATCTTTTCGTCTGCCTTGCAGTGCTTGCCAGACCCACCATTCACGGCAAGGCTGGGCAGCGGCATCAGGTCTCACGAGGCATGAACGGTGCGTATGAAGTTCACACCGGCGTCAGCCGCTCCACCTGCCGAAGCAGCCGCGTCACGTAGCCATCCTCGATGTCCAGGCCCTGCAACTGCGAGGCCAGCTGGTCGAGGTACTGGCGGTTGCTGCCCAGGAAGCCGGCGGCCTTGGCGATGATCGCCGCGGTCTCGTGCAGCGGCAGCTCGCCGACATGGTCGGGGTGGGCGGGGTTGGCCGCGAACACCAGGGCCACGACCTTGCCTTGTGGCGTGTGCACGTCCAGCAACGCCGGCCGGTAGCTGCCGCGGATCATCTCGCGCCGCCACAGGCAGGGCGATTCCACCGGGCGCAGCGCGCGCGGGATGCGAAAGGCCAGCCCGCTGCAAGTGCCTTCGCCGGGTTCGAGCGACAGCATCAACCCGGGGTGTTCCGGCGAGCCGCGGCCCAGCTCGGTGCGGAACAGGAAGCGGCGCTGGTGGCGCTGCAAGTCGGCGCGGCGCACTTCGGCAAAGTGAAAACCCGGGTCCCACATCAGCGAGCCGTAGGCATAGATCCACAGGTCTTCGCCCGCGCCACCGAGCATCGCGTGGTGCGACTCCTCGAGCTGCTGGTCGCTCTGGCGCCAGTCGGCGGCGCGGCCGAGCGCCAGCGCACGTGCGTCCCATGCCGCCATGCGTTCGGGCGTGACGCGCAACTCCGACGCATCGGGATGCGTGATGCGCTCGCGCAATGCGGGCAGATGCACGAAGGCGTCGGGTGTCAACGGGCTCTCCTGTCGAGGGGCGGTGTGTCGTTGCGACCTGCGCATGTTATCGGCCCGAACCGCAGCCTCGGGCGGCGCGCTGCCGACCAATAATGCGGCACAGCGCACAAGGAACATGTCCATGGCCTACGCCCAGTCCCGCCTGATCCACGATGCCGACAGCCACCTGATGGAGCTGGACGACTGCCTCGATGCGTATTTCGAGCCATCGCTGCTGCCGCGCTTCCACGCCTCGCCCGGCTATCGCGCGGCGCTGCAGCGTGGCCTGCGCCCGGGCCGCTCGCGTGAGGCGCATGCCGACGAAGATTTTCGCGCCGGTGTCGACGCCCAGATCCTGCTGCGCAAGAACTTCGAGGCGCATGGCGCCTTCATCGCCGCCGACCGGCCGCATGCGCTGGACCTGCTCGGCTTTGCCAGCCAGCTGGTCTTCACCACCTTCTGCCTCGGCAACTTCGGCCTCGACCAGGGCGAGGACATGGCGTTGTGCTACGCCGCCGCGCACGCGCACAACCGCATGATGGTCGACTTCTGCGCGGTCGATGCACGGCTGCTGGCCACCGCCTACGTGCCGCTGGAAGACTTCGAACGCGCGCGCGACACGGCGCGGCAGGCCTTGCGCGCGGGCGCCAAGGCGCTGCTCGTGCCCTCTCGCTGCCCGCAGCGCCATGCGCCCAGCCACGTCGCGCTGGACGCGGTGTGGGCGCAGGCGCAGGAGGCCGGCGTGCCGGTGCTGCTGCACGTCGGCGGCGAGGAGAAGATGAACCCGGTCTACAAGCTCAACGGCGGTCCGCCAGTGCCCGACTTCCACGGCGGCGACGACAACTTCACCTCGGTGAGCTACATGCCGATCCCGAACTCGGCCATGCAGATGCTGGCCACGCTGATCTTCGACGGCGTGTTCGACCGTTTCCCGCGGCTGAAGTGGGGCGCGATCGAACTCGGCGCGGCCTGGCTGCCGGGCTGGATGCGCGCCATGGATTCGGCCGCGTTTGCCTTCCGCCGCAACGAGACCCGGCTGCAGGCGCTGTCGGCGCGGCCCAGCGAGATCGCGCGCCGGCAACTGCGCGTCACGCCCTATCCACACGAGGACGCCGGCTGGATCGTCGCGCAGGCCGGGGAGGAGATGGCGCTGTTCTCGTCGGACTATCCGCATGTCGAGGGTGGCCGCAATCCGCTGAAGCGCTTTGACGAGGTGCTGCTGGGCTGCAGCGCGCCGGCGCAGCAACGCTTCTACGCCGACAACTTCATCGACCTGATGGGCGAGGCGCTGGCGCCCGAGCTGCGCCGGCCGATGGTGGTTTAGCCGGCCGAGCGCTCGCGCCGCACGATCAGCAGGCGTGCCGCACCGAAGGCCAGCAGCAGTCCGAGCACCACCGCCACGATGCCCAGTGTCTGCAGCCCTGTCGGCACCTCGCTCAGCACGGGAATGGCCAGCAGCGTGGCCGCCGCCGGCACCATCGCGCCGAAGAACGCGGCGCGGCCCGCACCCAGCAGCGCCGCGGCGCGGCTGTAGGCCAACATCGCAATCAACCCAGCGCCCAGGCCCTGGGCCAGCAGTTGCAGCGCGAGCATGCCGGGGCCGGCGGCGGCCAGGCGGTGCAGGTCACCCAGTGCCAGGTAGACGGGCGCAAAGAGCACGAAGGCCAGCACCGTCACCACGCCGGTGATGCGCAACGGCTCCACCTGCCAGCGCCGCGACAGCGCGCCGAACAGGCCCCAGCACAAACCCGCCAGCGCGAACAGCGCGTCGCCGACAAGGGTCACGCTGCCTTCGCCATGCAGCAGGCTGTCGCCGCCCATGAAGCCCAGGCCGAGCAGTACCACGCTGGCGCCGAGGATCGATTCGCGTGTCACCGGCTGCTGCGCCAGCCACGACGACAGGATCAGGCCGGCCAGCATCTGGCTGGCCGGTGCGATGACCGCGCCATGTGCCAGCGGCGCCAGCGAAAAACCGGTCGTGAACAGCAGGCTGAAACCCGGCCCGGCCAACAGCGTCAGCACCAGGCCACGCCGCCAGCCGATGCCGCACAGATCGCGAAGACCCCAGCGCCAGACCAGCGGTGCCATCAACACGGCCCCCGGCAAGAAACGCAGAAGCGTCAGGTCGAGCGGGCTCAGGCCGGACTTGATGCCGAACCGGGCCAGCACGCTGTAGCTGGCCCAGATGCTGGCCGCCAGCAGCCCCCAGGCCAGGCCGATGCGCCTGTCGCGCGCTGCGGCGTCCTTCGCGCCGGCCGTCACCTGCACATTCAGCGCGAGAAGGTCACGGCCAGGTTGAGAGCGGCGATGGCGCCGAACAGCAGCACCAGCGCGGCCAGCCAGATCACGCGCACGCGGTTCGTCTCGACGCGCCGGATCAGCTCGCTGTTCTGCTCGGCCAGCGCCTTGATCAGCTCCGACGAGGCCTGCATCTGCTCATGCAGTTGTGCGATCGACGCATCGGCCCGGTCCAGCCTTGATTGCAGCGCAGCCACCGGCGAGGCCACCGCGTCCACCGCTGGCGCCGCAGTTTCAGCCGTGGCGACGCTGGCGTCGGATTTCTTGCCCACGCTGTCCCACAGCTTCTTCGCGCCATCGGCGACGGCGGGCGCGTTCTTGATCACCTCGCCCCAGGGCACCAGGTTCAATACCGTCATCCAGCCGATCGCCATGCCGCTTGTCCTCCTCGTGGATATGCCTCAGCCCGCTACGAACCCGGCCAGGCGCTGACGGATGAGGCCTTCGGCTTCGACCATGATGCGATCGACCAGTTCCTTGCAGCTCGGGATGTCGTGCACCAACCCGGCCACCATGCCACAGGACCAGACGCCGGCATCCATCGCGCCTTCGAGCATGATCTTCGGGTAGACGCCGGCGACCTGCTCGATGATGTCCTCGAACTTCAGGTTGGCACCCAGCTCGCGCTCCTTCTCCAGCAGCCTGTCCGTCGCGGCGTTGCGCAGCACGCGCTCGGTGTTGCGCAGCGGGCGCATCACCAGCCGCGTGTCGAGCTCGCTGGCGGCGACGATGGCCTGCTTGACGTTGTCGTGCACCGGTGCCTCCTTGGTGGCGATGAAGCGCGTGCCCATGTTCATGCCCTGCGCGCCGAGTGCCAGCGCGGCCACCAGCGAGCGCCCATCGGCCATGCCGCCCGAGGCGACGAAGGGAATCTTCAATTCGTCGGCCGCGCGCGGCAGCAGGATGAAGTTGGGGATGTCGTCCTCGCCGGGGTGGCCGCCGCATTCGAAGCCGTCGACGCTGACGGCGTCGCAGCCGATGGCCTCGGCCTTCAACGAATGGCGCACCGAGGTGCACTTGTGGATCACTTTGATGCCGGCCTCGTGCAGCGCGGGCAGCCACTTCTGCGGGTTGTTGCCGGCGGTCTCCACCACCTTGATGCCGCCGTCGATGATGGCCTTGATGTAGCCCGGGTAGTCGGGCGCCTTCATCACCGGCAGGAAGGTCAGGTTCACGCCGAAGGGCTTGTCTGTCATGTCGCGGCAGCGGCGGATCTCCTTCGCCAGATCCTCGGGCGTGCGCTGCGTCAACCCGGTGATGATGCCTAAAGCGCCGGCATTCGACACGGCCGCGGCCAGCTCGGCAAAGCCGACGAAGTGCATGCCCCCCTGGATGATGGGGTGCTCGATGCCGAACATGTCGGTGATCTGGGTCTTCATGGATTGAAACTCCTGCGGGCAAGGGTCGTTGAAAGGGCGCGTTCAGCGCG
>JAHECC010000160.1 GCA_024641965.1 Rubrivivax sp. | reverse complement strand
CTGGCGCGCGTGAAGTCGCTGCTGTCGCACCGCGACTTCTCGCTGCGCAACCCGAATCGCGCGCGCGCGCTGCTGCTCGGCCTGTGCCGCGACAACCCGGCGGCGTTCCATCGCGCCGATGCCTCGGGCTATGTGTTCTGGGCCGACCGCCTGCTCGAGATCGATGCCATCAACCCCAGCCTGGCGGGCCGGATGGCGCGCGTCATGGACCGCTGGAGCCACCTGGCCGAGCCCTACCGCAGCGCGGCGCGCGAAGCCATCGCCCGCGTGGCAGCGCGCAGCGACATCAGCAACGAGGTGCGCGAGATCGTCGGCCGCGCGCTGGAAGGCGCGCCGAGCGCATCGAGCTGACGCGAAAACGACTCGACGGCCCGGAACTCAGGCCGACCTTGCCACGAGCAGCCGCGCACTGCTGGCCAGCGCCGCGACGCAGGCCACGCCGGCGCCCAGCCACAGCGCCCATACCGGGCCGCGCTCACCGGCCAGTCCGAAGCACAGTGCCACCAGCGCGGCGCCGATGGCCTGGCCATTGAGTCGCGCCATTGCCACCATGCCGCTGGCGCCACCGCTGCGTTCGGGTGGCGCCGAGGACATCAGCGCATTCAGATTGGGCGACTGGAACAGCGCGAAGCCCAGCCCGCACAGTGCCATGCACCACACGATCTTGCCGGTCGAGGCCTCGGGCGTGAGTATCGCCAGCAGGGCCAGGCCGGCGCTCAGCAGCAGCAGGCCGATGCCGCCCAGCAAGCCCGGTGGATAACGGTCGGACAGACGGCCCGCCAGAGGCGCCCCAGCCGCCACGACGATGGCCCACGGCGCGATCAGGAAGCCGGTCTGCACGGCATCGCGCAGCAGCACCCGCTCGATGAAGAAAGGCAGCGAGACAAAGGCCAGCCCCTGCGCCGTGAACGAGGCCATCGAGGTCGCCACCGACAGCGCGAACAGCGGCCGGCGCAGCAGGTCCATCGGCAGGATCGGCGCCGGCTGCCCGGCCTGACGGCGCAGCATCGCGGCACCGCTGACCAGGCCGAACAGCGCCAAGGTCAGCGCAGCGGCGGCACCATGTTGCACGGCAGTGGCCAGCGCGCCGAGGGCGCAGGCGAAGGTCAGCGCGGTGAGCAGCGCGGTCAGGGCATCGAAGGGCGCGGCGCGCGGTGCGCTGCGCGGCAACGACGCATAGGCCACCGCGAAGGCCAGCGCACCCAGCGGCAGGTTCAGCGCGTACAGCCACGGCCATGGCGCCACCGCCAGCAGTAACGACGCCAGCGTCGGCCCGATGGCGAAGGACACGCCAACCACCAGCGCGTTCAGCCCGACACCGCGGCCCAGGCGGTGTGCCGGATAGAGCTGTCGCACGAGCGCGATGTTGACGCTCATCGTCGCCGCCGCGCCCAGGCCCTGCAGCGCGCGGCCCAGCGCCAGCGTGGGCAGGCTCCAGGCCAGTGCACTGAGCACGGAGGCAAGAACAAACACGGCCAGGCCGGCCAGATGCAGTCGACGTGCGCCGACGCGGTCGGCCAGTGCGGCACAGGGCAGCAGCGCCGCCACCACCGCCAGCTGGTAGGCGTTTACGACCCAGATCGCCTCGGCCGGCTGCGTCTGCAGCCCGAGCGCGATGGCCGGCAGCGCAATGTTCGTCATCGACGAATCCAGCGTCACCAGCGACACCGCCATCAGCACGGCAGCCAAGGCGCGGTGGTCCAGAGGCGGTGGCGGCGCGGTCGGCATGCGCCGCACGATAGCGCCAGCGCGAAGTCGTTGCGATTTGGGCGGCTGCGTTGCGCCGCCGGCGCGTCAGTTCGTCGGCGCCAGCAGCATCAAGCCGGAGGCGGTGTTCGAGATCGGGATGTGATAGTTGCGGTGCAGGCATTCGACGCGCTCACCCGCCGCGGCCAGCGCGCCGCGCGTGGCCAACCACATCAGCAGCTCCACGCCCTGGGTGCCGACCTTCTCCACCAGTTGGTGGGTGCTGAACTGGGTGGCCCATTTCGGCTCGTGCAACAGGCTGTCCATGAACCGCAGGTCGAAGTCCTTGTTGATGAAACCGGCCCTTTGCCCGTCGAGCTGGTGCGACAGCCCGCCGGTGCCCATCACCGCCACGCGGGCGTCGCGCTCCCAGCCGGCGATGGCGCGGCCCACCGCCTCGCCCAGCGCATAACAACGCCTCGCCGACGGCAGCGGGAACTGCACGGTGTTGATGCATACCGGCACGATCTTCACCGGCCATTGCTGATCGGGCCACAACAGCGCCATCGGCAGCGTCACGGCATGATCGACGACCATTTCCTGGCAGGTGGTGATGTCGAATTCGGCCTCGACCAGCGCATCGATCAGGTGCCACGACAGGTCCTGCTCGCCTTCGAAGGATGGCAGCGCCGGGATGCCCCAGCCTTCGTCGGCGGTGGTGTAGGTGGGCGCTGCGCCGACCGAGAAGGTCGGCATCTTGTCGAGGAAGAAGTTCAGCCCGTGGTCGTTGTAGAAGATCACCAGCACCTCGGGCCTGGCCTGCGCCAACCAGCGGTGCACCGGCGCGAAACCGTCGAAGAAGGGCTTCCAGTAAGCGTCACCTTGCAGGTTCTTCGCGATCGCCTTGCCGATCGCCGGCACATGCGAGGTGGTGATGCCGCCAATGATGCTGGCCATGGTCGATGTCTCCTTGTGTCGCTTCTCAGCGGGCTGCGGCGTTCAGTCGCGCCTGGAACGCTTCCCTGGTGGTGCCGGTCTGCTGCGCGCCGATGTCCTGCATGTCCAGGCCGAAGATGCCGGCGAACTTGGCCAGGTAGTAGGCGTTGCCGCCGGCTTCGATCAGCTGCAGCACGTTGCGCGCACGGATGGCCTCGCGCTGCTGCGCGTTCAACCCGTAGCGAGCGCAGTAGGCATCCTCGTCGCGCACGAAGGCCTCGCGGTTGGCGGCCTCGTTGAAGGAAAAGCACATCTTGTTCAGCGCGTAGCCCTTGCGCGCCATGCGGCCGTCGAAGAGTGTGGTGCCGGGGATCTCAGGGTGGTGCATCGCATCTCTCCTTTCAGAACGGCAATCCGACGTAGTTCTCGGCCAACGAGCCCATCGCCTTTTCGGAGGAGAACAGGTACTCCAGGTCGGTCTGCTGCAGCTTCTGGTCGTAGCCGATGGCATCCGGGAAGGTGTGCAGCATGGTCGTCATCCACCAGGAGAAGCGCTGTGCCTTCCACACGCGCGCCAGCGCCTTGGCAGAGTAGTTGTCGAGACCGGTACGGTCGCCTTGCTGGTAGTGCGCCAGCAAGGCGTGATACAGGTAGTAGATGTCCGATGCCGCACTGTTCAGCCCGCGCGCACCGGTAGGCGGCACGATGTGGGCCGCGTCGCCGGCAAGAAACAGGTTGCCATGTCGCATCGGCTCGGCGACGAAGGAGCGCAGCGGCGCGATCGACTTCTCGATCGAAGGGCCGGTGATCAGCTTGGCGGCAATGTCTGCCGGCAGGCGGCGCTTCAGCTCGGCCCAGAAGGCATCGTCCGGCCAGTCTTCCACGGTGTCGGTCAGCGGCACCTGGATGTAGTAGCGGCTGAGCACTTGCGAGCGCATCGAGCACAGCGCGAAGCCGCGCTCGTGCTTGGCATAGATCAGTTCGGGCGACACCGGCTTGGTGCGCGACAGCACGCCCAGCCAGCCGAAGGGATAGACCTTCTCGTATTCGGTGATCTTGTCCTTGGGGATCGACTTGCGGCTCACACCGTGAAAGCCGTCGGCGCCGATCACGAAATCGCAATCGATACGCACGATGTCGTCGCCGCTGCGGTAGGTGACGTAGGGCTTGGCGCTGCTCAGATCGTGCGGTTGCACGTCTTCGGCGTTGTGGATCACGGCGCCCTTCATCCGGTCGCGCGCCTCGTACAGGTCGCGCGTCAGTTCGGTCTGGCCGTACACCATCACCGAACTGCCGCCGCTGTACTTGTGCAGATCCACGCGGTCGAGCTTGCCGTCGTGAGCGATCAGAAAGCCGTCGTGGATCTCGCCTTCGCGATCCATGCGCTCGCCGCACTGCGCTTCGCGCATCAGCTCGGCGAAGCCGTGCTCCAGCACGCCGGCGCGGATGCGCCCGAGCACGTACTCACGGCTTTGCCGCTCCAGCACGATGTTTTGAATGCCCTTCAGGTGCAGCAACTGCGACAGCATGAGCCCGGACGGCCCCCCGCCGATGATGCAAACGCTGGTTTTCATGGTCGTCTCCTTTGTCTGTGCGATGGGCGTTGCCGGCAACACGCGCGCCTCGGAAGTTAGGTTACAGCCGCGGCGGCTGCGACGGAATGACCCGATCGGTCCAGTACTTGTACGATTCGAACATGCACAGGCACGGCGGAATCGTTCTCTCCCACGGCTTGTTCGGCGAGTCCACGCAGTTGCCGGACGTGATGCATTGCGAGACGATCGCGGCGCGCTCGGCGCTGCACGACTGGGAACTTGCGCCGCACCGGCACGGGCGTCTGCATCAGATCCTGTTGCTGCGCTCGGGAGGCGGCATTGCGTGCCTCGAGGGCCTGGACCTTGCGCTGGAGCCGATGACGCTGGTGAATGTGCCGCCTGGAGACGTGCATGCATTCAGCTTCGAGCCGGGAACGCAGGGCTTCGTGGCTACGCTGGCCGACGAAATGCTGGACTCGATGCTGGGCGGCGTCGGCGAGGTGCGGCGCCCCCTGGGCCATGCCTTCGTCGCCACAGCCGACGCACAGATCGACGCCGTCATGCAGCAGATCTGGCAGGAATTCAGCGCATTGGGCGAGGCCCGCGCGCTGGTGCTGCGCGGCCTCGGGGTCGCCTTGCTGGGCCTGACGGCCCGCGTCGCGATGCGCTCGACGCCGACGCTGGCGGGCGTCGGGGAATCGGCGCAGATGCGCAAGTTCGAAGCCCTGGTCGAGGCGCACTTCCAGGAGCGCTGGAGCGTGGCGGACTATGCGCGCGCCATGGCCATGACGCCCACGCACCTCAGCCGTATCGCGCGGGCGGCCACGGGAGAGCCGGCGTCACGGGTGATCGACGCACGGGTCGTTCGCGAGGCCAGGCGCAGCCTGGCCTTCACCAACTTGAGCGTCGCCACCATCGCCTACGAACTCGGCTTCGTCGATCCCGCGCACTTCAGCCGGGTGTTCTCGCGCACTGCGGGTCTGTCACCCCGCGCCTTCCGGCGCCAGGTGGCGCAGTGACCTCGCGGCGGCGATCAAAGTCCCCCTTTGCACGCAGTGGCCTGAGGCCGCTTCCTCACTCAGGGGTTCAACACCTTGGCCACCGGCGCCGGGCGCAGCCGGTAGGCATCGGGCATGCCCGAGCCAAGCAGTGGGCGCAGGTACATGCGGAAGGCATCGGTGACATCGGTGCCGCCTGACGAGATGAATTCGTCTTCCATGACGCGCGTCTTGCCGGCCACGTCGGTCAACGGCATCAGTTCATAGTCGGCCGAATAGAAGCCGGTGCGCTTGATCGTGACCGAGCCATCGCAGTCGCCCCACATCGCAAACTGCACCGCCTTCTCGCCGACCTCGCGTGCCTCGCGCGCATCGACATCGCTGACGCAGCCGATGAAGCTGCGCTGCAGGTAGCCGAAGGTGTCGCCGCGCACGCGCTTCAGGCCGAGCTTGGCCTTGATCTCCTCGCACAGCAGGTCGGCCAGCGCGCCGCTGCCCGAAAGCTGCACGTTGCCATGGGCGTCGTGCTCAAGGTCCTTGGCCAGCTTGGCCAGCATCGGCTGGCCCGAGGCGTCGTGGATGCCTTCGGACACCGCCACCATGCAGCGGCCATGGCGGTCGTTGGCGGCCTTCACGTCGGCCAGGAACTTGTCGATCGAAAAGTCGCGCTCGGGCAGGTAGATCAGGTGCGGGCCGTCGTCGAGGAACTTCTTGCCCAGTGCCGAAGCTGCCGTCAGGAAGCCGGCATGGCGGCCCATCACCACCGCCACGTACACACCCGGCAGCGCCGCGTTGTCGAGGTTGGCGCCGGCAAAGGCTTGGGCCACGAAGCGCGCCGCCGACGGAAAGCCGGGCGTGTGGTCGTTGCACACCAGGTCGTTGTCGATCGTCTTCGGGATGTGGATGCAGCGCAGCGGGTAGCCGGCCCGGGCCGCCTCCTCGCTGACGATGCGCACCGTGTCCGACGAGTCGTTGCCGCCGACATAGAAGAAGTGGCCGATCTCGTGCGCGCGCAGCACCTCGAAGATCTGGTGGCAGTACTTCAGGTCGGGCTTGTCGCGTGTCGAACCCAGCGCCGAGCCGGGCGTGGCGGCCACCATCTCCAGGTTGTGGCTGGTTTCCTGTGTCAGATCGACGAAGTCCTCGTTGACGATGCCGCGCACGCCGTGGCGTGCGCCGTAGATGCGCTCCACCGCGGGGAACCGGCGCGCTTCCAGCACCACGCCGATGAGCGACTGGTTGATGACGGCGGTGGGGCCACCCCCCTGGGCGACGAGGATCTTGGCTGCGGACATGGCTCACTCCTTTCGAGGTTTCGACTTGCATTCATTGTGCCCGCCGCACCGCCGGCTGCAGCCTGAGCCCGATCAAGCGAAGCGTTTCAGCAGCAGCGCCACCGCGATGGCGAGCTGCGTTCCGATGGCATAGCCGATGACGCCGGTGGCGATGCCCGAGGCCAGCACCGAGCGGTCGTGCAGTTGGCGCGCCAGCATCGGCACGAAGGCCGGCGAGCAGATGGCCGACACCGAGGTGACGAGAAATGTGTCGGCATCGATGCCGGCCACACGGCACAGAAGCAGATGCAGCGCCAGGCTGCCCAGCACGGCGACCGCGACGAAGGCAAACAGGCCCAGATCGGCGAACTGCACCGTGTCGAGCCGCGCCATCGATGCCACGGTGAAGCTGAACACGTAGATCAGGTACATGCCCGCGCGGTAGGAGGCGCTCAGACGGCGCACGGCCGGCAGCAGCGACGCCAGCAACCCGAATGTGGCGAGCAGGGCAATCACCAGCGCAGTGGCCATGGCACCGCCCGCGGCTTCGCCAACGACGACGGCGATTGCGACCACCAGCGCCGCTGCGCCCAGGCTTTGCAGCACGCGCCAGGCGCCGTGCCAGTCGAGCAGTTCGCCGTAGTCCTCGCCGTAGGCGGCGACCGAAGCCTGCTCGGCGCCTGGCGGCATGCCGGCGGCAGGCAAGGTTCTCGCGCCCAGCCAGCGCGCGGCCAGCGGCCCGGCAGCCGACATCATGAACAACACATAGACGGCGCCGACGACGGTATCGAAGGCATTGAACAGCAGGTAGCGCGCGTCGTCCACGCCGAGTGCGGTCTTGATTGCCGCCAGGTTGGGCGTGCCGCCGCTGTACACGCCGATGGCCAGGCCGGCCAGTTCGTAGGGCGCCGGCGTGCCCAGCGCGCGGTAGACCCCGAACAGCGCCGTGGCCACGAGCACCACCGAGGCCACCGCCAACGCCATCGACAGCAAGGCCTTGCCAGCGATGCGCGACCACGCGCGCATGTCGACGGTGAACAGGATCATCGGCAGCGCCAGCGCGATGCAGGCCTCGCTGAGCAGCTTCTGCACCGGCATCGCCGCCTCCGGCAACAGGCCCAGGTTGCCCACCAGCAGCCCGGCGGCGTAACACAGCACGATGGTGCCGATGCGCCGCGCCCAAACCTGCCGATGCACCAGCCACAGCACGGCCGCGGGCAAGACGACGAAGGCCAGGGCCAGGACAACGGTCATGGGCGTCCAAGCGCGCGCGTCAGGCGCACCCCGCTGCCCGACACCCACGCCCCGCGTTGCTCTGACTCCCGCCCTGCCCCAAGCATGCCAGTCGCTCCCGGGTTGCATCATAGTGGGCCGCGCTCAGCGAGCCGCTGCCAAGCCGCAGGGCGGTTCGCCGCCGCTATACTTCCAGGTTTTCCGGCGCCGGTGTAGCTCAGTTGGTAGAGCAGCGCATTCGTAATGCGAAGGTCGGGAGTTCGACTCTTCTCACCGGCACCATACAGATCAAGGGCTTGGCGTTTGCCAGGCCCTTCCGCTTTGAGCCGACGCGCCAATGCCCTGCCCCGACGCTCCGCGAGCCAGGTGAAACCGACATTGCCTTGGCGCGCATCCACGGTACGGGCCTGGCGCATGGCGTTGCTGGTGTTTCTGGCCACCATCACGCTGCTCGCTCTGATGCCCGCGCCGCCGCGCGGTATCGACAGCGGCTGGGACAAGCTGAACCATGTGCTGGGCTTCGCCGCGCTGGCCGTTTGTGCCAGCCTGGGCCAGCCGGCATCGCGACGGCTGCGGCTGTGGCTGCTGTTTGGCCTGCTCGTTCATGGCGCCTCGATCGAACTGCTGCAATTGTTCATCCCCAGCCGCCAGGCCGAGTGGGGCGACTTGCTGGCCGATGGCCTGGGCATCGTATGGGGCGCCGCGCTCGGCGAAGCCGTGCTGCATGCCACGGCCTGGACTCAAGCGCGTCGCGCCGCGTCGTTCACGCTGGGTGCAAAACCGTAGCTGTTCTTGCCGCAGCGCTTGACTTCGTACATGGCCGAATCGGCCAGCCGCCGCATGGTCTCGGCATCATCGGCATGGTCGGGGAACAGTGCGATGCCCACACTGGCGCTCACCTGCAGGGCCTGGCCTTGCCAGTCGATCGGCCGCGGCATGGATGCCCAGTTGCAGATGCCAGCCCACGCTGTGTACACGCCAGGCCAGCATCGGCACATACAGCAGGGCCAGCGCACCGGCGGCCCAATACACACGATTCGTCAGCCGGTG
>JAHECC010000159.1 GCA_024641965.1 Rubrivivax sp. | reverse complement strand
TCGAGGTTGCGGCCTTGCATCATGGCCATCACGTCGGCCTGGTCGGCGAGGATCTGAGCTTCGTTCGGCATCAACTGCAGCGCGCGGGCAAAGGCGCGCTGCGCCTGGGCAAAGCGCTGCATCGCCGCGTAACTGCGCCCGAGCATGACCCAACCCTCGGTGTCCTCGACCTGGCCGGGTGGGCGCTTGTCCATGCGTTCGGCCAGCTTCGCGACCATGGCTTCCATGTCCTGTTGCGTCACGTCGCCATGCGGCGCCGCCGCCACCTTGGCTTCGGGCGACAGTGCCTGCGGTGTGCCGACTGCGCCGTACAGCGCCAGCGCCAGCACTGGTACGGCCAGCAGCACCAGCACCAGGGTTGCACGCGATGAGCCGCTGCGCGCGGGCGCGCTGGCGACGTCTTCTTCCTCGAGCGCGCGGCGCTCGATCTCGGCGCGCGACTGCTGGTGCTGCGCCGCATCCAGGCTGCCGGCGGCCAGTTCCTGGTCGAGCTGCTGCAGTTGCGCCTTCAGCACCGCCAGGTTGGACCCACTGGCGCTGCCGCTGACAGCGGGCATTGAGTCCTTGCGCAGCAGGGTGCCGGCGACAAACCACATCGCAAGCAGCAACAGTGCGGCCGCGATGACCCAGAACAGAATCATGAGGGGCTCTTTTCTTCGGCCAGCAGGCGCCGCGCGCGTTCGGCGTCATCGGCGTGTAGCGGTGCAGTCGCCTGCGTGCGCCGGCGGCGCACGGTCAATACCAGGGCCAGCAGCGCCACCCCCAGCAGCAGGAAGGGCCCGCCCCACAGCAGCCAGGTGCTGCTCTTCAGCGGCGGGCGATAGAGCACGAAATCGCCATAGCGCTGCACCATGAAGTCGAGGATCTGTGCCTGCGTCCGGCCCTGCTGCAACTGCAGGCGAATCTGCTTGCGCAGGTCCACCGCGAGGTCGGCGTGCGACGCGGCGATGGTCTCGTTCTGGCACACCAGGCAGCGCAGCTCTTCGGCAATGGCCATGACCTTGGCTTCGAGCACCGGGTCCTCGGCCATCGGCTTGGCCTCCTGGGCGGCTGCCAAGCCCATGGCACCGGCGAGCACCAGCGCCAGCAAGGTGCGAAGGCAGCGCTCAACCATTTAGTTTCTTCACCAGCGGCATGATCGTGTCGCGCAGCGCCTCGGGCGTGACCGGACCGATGTGCTTCAGGCGGATCGTGCCCTGCTTGTCGATGACAAAGGTCTCGGGCACGCCGTACACGCCGTAGTCGATGCCGACCAGCCCTTCGGTGTCCGACAGCGAGGCGACATAGGGGTTGCCGTAGCGACCCAGCCAGGCCAGCGCATCGTTGCGCTTGTCCTTGTAGTTCAGGCCGTAGATCGGCACCAGGTTCTGCCCCGCCAGTTCGACCAGCAGCGGATGCTCCTGGCGGCAGGCCACGCACCACGAGGCCCAGACATTCAGCAGCCAGACCTTGCCCTTCATGTCCTCCAGGGCGAGCTTCTGCTCCGGCGCGTCCAGCCGCGCCAGGCTGAAGGCCGGCGCCGGCTTGTCGATCAGCGGCGATGGCACCTCCCGCGGCTTCAGATTCAGCCCCACGGCCAGGAAGCCGACCATGACGACAAAGACGATGAGCGGAATCAGGTAGCGTTTCATGGCGCGCCTGCTGTCTTGGTCATGGTCTTGGCCAGGGCGGGCGTCTTGCCTTGCGGCGGCGGGGTGGGCACCGGTGCCGCGACGCGGCGCGTCGCACGGTAGCGGCGGTCGAGCACGGCGAGCAGGCCGCCGAAGGCCATCAGCACGCAGCCGCCCCAGATCCATCCGACCAGCGGCTTGTAGTACACGCGCACGCTCCAGGCCGTCGCGCTGAGCGGTTCACCGAGCGAGATGTACAGATCGCGCGTGAAGCCGCGGTCGATGGCGGTTTCGGTCATCGGCATGCGGCTGACGGTGTAGTTGCGCCGCTCAGGGCGCAGCGTGGCCAGCGTCTTGTCGTCTCGCGTCAGCGTGAGCGTGCCGCGCGCGGCCGTGTAGTTGGGGCCGCGCACGTCGCGCACGCCTTCGAAGCGCACGGTCATGCCGGCGATCTGCGTGATCTCGCCGGGCTCCATGCGCAGGTCCTTCTCGACCTGGAAGCCGCTGACCACGGTGACGCCGGCGACGAAGACCGCGATACCGAAGTGCGCCAGCAGCATGCCGTAGTAGCTGCCCGGCTGCGCCGCGAGGCGTTGCGTCAGGCGCGGCGCGGGGTGCTGGCGCAGCCGCAGCACCAGGTTCAACACGGCGGTGCTGGCTACCCACATGGCCAGCAGCAGGCCGAAGCCGATCATCGGCGACCAGTGGCCGAGCACGAAGGGCGCGACGATCGCGCTGGCCGCGCTGACGGCCGCGGCCCAGCGCAGCTGCCGTGCCAGGTCACCGACCTTGGCCGAGCGCCAGCGCGCCAGCGGGCCGATGCCCATCAGGAACAGCGCGGGCGCCATCAGCGGCACGAACACCGCATCGAAATACGGCGGCCCGACCGAGATCTTGCCCATGCCCAGCGCGTCGAGCACCAGCGGGTACAGCGTGCCCAGCAGCACGGCGGCCGCGGCGACCAGCAGCAGCACGTTGTTGGTCAGCAGCATCGATTCGCGCGACACCGGCTCGAAGGCGCCGCCGGTGCCGACCTTCGGCGCGCGCCAGGCAAACAGCGCCAGCGAACCGCCGACCACGAGCGCGAGGAAGCCGAGGATGAAGATGCCGCGCGCCGGATCGCTGGCAAAGGCGTGCACCGAGCTCAATACGCCCGAGCGCACGATGAAGGTGCCGAGCAGCGACAGCGAGAAGGTCAGGATCGCCAACAGAGCGGTCCACATCTTGAAGCCGCCGCGTTTTTCGGTGACGGCCAGCGAGTGGATCAGCGCGGTGCCCACCAGCCAGGGCATGAAGGAAGCGTTTTCCACCGGGTCCCAGAACCACCAGCCGCCCCAGCCCAGCTCGTAGTAGGCCCAGAAGCTGCCGAGCGCGATGCCGATGGTGAGGAAACACCAGGCCACGGTGGTCCAGGGCCGCGACCAGCGTGCCCACGCGGCGTCCAGACGGCCGGACAGCAACGCGGCGATGGCGAAGGCGAAGGCCACGACAAAGCCGACATAGCCCATGTAGAGCATCGGCGGGTGGATCACCATGCCCGGGTCCTGCAACAGCGGGTTCAGGTCACGGCCATCGGCTGCCGCGGGCAGCAGCCGCTCGAAGGGGTTGGAGGTGAGCAGCGTGAACAGCATGAAGCCGCAGCTGATCAGCCCCATCACGCCGAGCACGCGCGCCAGCGTGCGCTCGTCGAGCTGCTTGGAGAACACGGACACGGCGAAGGTCCAGCCGGCCAGGATCAAGCCCCACAACAGGATCGAGCCCTCGTGGTTGCCCCACACGGCAGTGAACTTGTAGGCCAGCGGCAGCAGACTGTTGGAGTGGTTGGCCGCCAGTGCCACCGAGAAGTCGTCGGTGACGAAGGCATAGGTCAGGCAACCGTAGGCGATGAGCATGAACAGGAACTGGCCGCGCGCCGAAGGCTTGGCCAGCGCGATCCAGTTGCGGTTGCCGCTGGACGCGCCCAGCAGCGGCAGCACGCTCTGGCTCAAGGCCATGGTCAGCGCCAGGATCAGCGCGAAGTGGCCGATTTCCGGGATCATTGTTTGACTCCCGGTTTCGGCAACTGGCCATGCTGTGCCTTTGCCAGCGCTTCCGCAGCTTCGGGCGGCATGTAGTTCTCGTCGTGCTTGGCCAGCACCTGCTCGGCACGGAACACGCCATCGGCGCCGAGCTTGCCCTGCGCGACCACGCCCTTGCCCTCCTTGAACAGGTCGGGCAGCATGCCCGTGTAGGACACCGGTACACGCTGCGCCAGGTCCGTGACGACGAAGTTCACCGTCAGCGTCTGGCCCTCGCGCTTGATGCTGCCCTCTTCGACCAGCCCGCCGATGCGAAAGGACCGGTCGCGCGGTGCCTCGTTGGCGGCGATCTGCGATGGGCTGAAGAAGAACACCAGGTTGCTCTGGAATGCGTTCAACACCAGGGCGACTGCCACGCCCAGGGTGGCCAGGCCGGCCACGATGGCCAGGCCGCGGCGGGTTCTAGGCTTCATGCAAGGGCCTTTCGTTGAAGTCTTCGGGTTCGTCCAGCGGCAAGTCGCGCAGCGCCTTGCGGCGCTGCGCCAAGGCGATGCATTCGATGGCCAGCACCAGCGCGGTGACGCCGAAGGAGCCCCACACGTACAGGCCATAGCCGCCCATGGCCAGGAAGTCGTTCAGGCTGTGCCAGTTCATGCTTGCACCAGTGCCTGCCGCGCCCATTTGGCGTTGCGCTCGCGTTCGAGAATGATGACGCGCACGCGTGCCAATGCCACCGCGATGCTGTACATCCAGAAGGCCAGCGCCATGACCAGCATGCCGGAGAGCATGGTGGTGGCCATGCTCGGCGCCTTGGTCAGGCTGACCGATGCGCCCTGGTGCAGCGTGTTCCACCATTTCACCGAGAAATAGATGATCGGCACGTTCACCGCGCCCACCAGCGCCAGCACGGCCGCAGCGCGGTCGGCGCGGCGTTCATCGTCGATGGCGGCGTGCAGGGACATGAATCCTATGTACAGAAAAAGCAGAATGAGTTCCGAAGTCAGGCGTGCATCCCACACCCACCAGGTGCCCCAGGTGGGCTTGCCCCACAGCGCACCGGTCCAAAGTGCGATGAAGGTCATCCATGCGCCGGTGGGGGCCAGCGCCACGGCCAGCATCGATGCCAGCCGGGTGTTGAACATCAGCCCGATGGCGGCCCAGAAGGCCATCGCCAGGTAGATCACCATCGACATCCACGCGGCGGGCACGTGGATGAAGATGATGCGGTAGGCATCGCCCTGCTGGTGATCGGTGGGCGCCAGCAGCAGGCCGATGTATAGGCCGACCACGGTGAGCAGCAGCGCCAGGCCGGCAATCCACGGCACGGCCTTCCCTGCCAGCGGGTAGAAGAGTTGCGGTGCGGCGAATCGGGTCCAGTTCATGGGGCGCACATTCTGCCTTGCATCATTCGACCGCGATGCGCAGCGCGGCGGCGGCAGCCAGCGGCGCCAGGAACAGCGCCAGCGCAAGCATCGCGCCGAGCAGCGAAAAATGCGCCGCCACGCCCAGCCCGGCCTGGCTGGATTCGACCGCGCCGGCGCCGAAGATCAGCACCGGCGCACACAGCGGCAGCACCAGCAGCGACAGCAGCACGCCCGCACCGCGCAGGCCCACGGTCAGCGCCGCGCCGATGGCTCCGAACAGGCTGAGCAGCGGCGTGCCCAGCAGCAGCGCGACGAAGAGCACCCCCGCGGCGTCGCCGCCCAGGTCGAACTGCAGCGCCAGCAGCGGGCTGACCAGCACCAGCAGCAGCCCCGACGACAGCCAGTGTGCGGTCGTCTTGGCCAGCACCAGCAGCGCCAACGGCGTCGGCGACAGCAGCATCTGCTCGAGCGTGCCGTCGGCATGGTCGTCGGCGAAGAGGCGCCCCATCGACAGCATCGACGCCAGCAGCGCTGCCACCCAGACCACGCCCGGGCCCATCTGGCGCAGCAGTTCGAACTGCGGCCCCACACCCAGCGGGAACAGGCTGACGACGATGACGAAGAAGACCAGCGCCGCGCCGGTGTCGGCACGGCGGCGCAGCGCGATGCGCAAGTCGCGCGCGACCACGGCGCGCAATGCCGCCCAGCTTCCGGTGTGCGGCGCGCGGGCCAGCGGCGCGGACATCGGCACGGCGCTCACAATGCCAGGCTCACCTGCGGCAGCGCCGCGTCCAGCGCCACGCCCTGGTGGCTCGTCAGCACGACCGCGCCGCCGCGGCGCAACTGGCCTTCGACCAGGCTGAGCAGCCAGGCGGTGGCGGCGCTGTCGAGCGCGTTGAAGGGCTCGTCCAGCACCCACAGTGCTGCGTCGCCCAGCGGCAACCGGGCCAGCGCGGCGCGGCGACGCTGCCCCTGCGACAGGATGCGCGCCGGCACATGTTCGCGCCCGCCCAGGCCGGCGTCGGCCAGCGCCTGGCGCGCCGCTATGGCGTCCGGCGCACTGCCGCCCAGGCGCAGCGCGACCTGCAGGTTTTCAAGCGGCGACAGATCGTCCTTCAGCGCCGCCGCATGGCCCAGGTAGATCAGCTGGCGGTTGAAGGCCTCGCGCACTTTCTGCACCGCTTCGCCTTGCCAGAGCACCTGGCCCTGTGCCGGCGCCAGCAGCCCGCACAGCATGCGCAGCAGGCTGGTCTTGCCCGCACCGTTGGGGCCGGTGACGCGCAGCAATTGGCCCGGCAGCAGTGTCAGGTTCAGGCCGCGGAACAAGCTGCGCCGGCCTCGCACGCAGCCCAGTTCGCGCAGCTCGAGCAATGCACTCATGAGGTGACGGGCCAAGCCATGCCGCAGCCAACGACGCGCGGCGGCGTGGCGCTCAGTGAGGCTGTCGGATGCAGACCGGGAGGCATGGCACGGGCAGGTTTCAAATCAAGGGCAGCGCCGGCATAGGCCTGTAGGAGCATCGCACGCGGCCCGGTATTGTCCCTGCAAGCCCCGTTATGCAGGCAAGTGGAGTTTGCGCTCGATCAATGTCGTGGTGCGCGCCATGCCGGCATCGACCTCCGGCACATACCCGCGGAGCCCGCGCGGCATGGCTCAAAATCCGCATTCCGGCCCCGCGCCACAGGTGGCGTGCAAGGCCTGCCTATTGCCCTGAGGAGCGTGTGGACATGAACAGATCGATCGAGCGCTTGTGCGTGGTGCTGGCGCTGTGTCTGGCGGCCACGGCCTGCGCCACCTACAAACCGCAGGACATCCGTGCCGGCCAGAGCGAGGCCGAGGTGACGCAACTGATCGGCCAGCCCACCGGCCGCTACAACCTGTATCCGGGCATCACGCGCGTCGAATACGCCACCGGGCCCTGGGGCCGCGTCACCTGGATGGTCGACCTGGACGCGGCCGGCAAGGTCACCGCCTGGGCGCAGGTGCTGAACGAGACCGCCTTCAGCTACGTGCAGACGCACTACCAGGAGATGGACGCGCAACTGCTGCGCTACACGCTGGGCCGGCCCGGCAACGTGCGCGGCGGCGGCTGGCAGGGCGGACAGGTGTGGTCGTGGCGCTACCCGACCAATGAGTGTTTCTGGTTCCAGGTGTCCGTCCTGGACAGCGGCAAACTGCGCGACGGCGGCACCTACGGCACCGATCCGAGCTGCGACGTGGGCAGCTTCGGCATCGGCGGCGGCATGCGGGGTGGCCGCTGATGGCGGCGATCACGCTCTACGGCATCAGCAACTGCGACACCGTCAAGCGCGCCCGCGCCTGGCTGGGCGAGCAGGGCGTGGATTTTCATTTCCACGATTTCAAGAAGGCCGGCGTGCCCGAGCCCAGTCTCGATCGCTGGCTGAAGGCCGCGGGTTGGGAACGCCTGCTGAACCGCAAGGGCACGACCTGGCGCAAGTTGCCCGAAGCGCAGCGCGAGGCGGTGCACGACGCCGCCACGGCGCGCGCGCTGATGGTCGATCAGCCCAGCCTCATCAAGCGGCCGGTGGTGGCATGGGCCGACGGCGCCACCACGGTGGGCTTCGACGCCGCCGACTGGGCGGCGCGTCTCAAAGACTGAGTTCGAAGACCGCACGTGCGCAGACCGCGCCGTTGATGCGCAGGTCCAACTCGTGCCGGCCGGCGTGGTAGCGGCGTGTCGTCACCGCACGCATCGAATGGCGCTTGTCGAGCGTGAGGCGGCCGCGTGCCGGCAACTCGACGCTCCAGCCCTTGAAGACCTTGGGCGTGGTGTGGCCCGCGGCCTTGACATGGTGTACCGCATAGTCGATCAGCAGCGTCTGCGCGCGCGCCGCGGTGGAGTTCAGGGATACGTGCAGTTGCAGCGATTCGCCCACCGACAGGCGATGCGGCGTCAGACTCAATTGCGCCGTGCCGCGCAACGCCCGGCCCAGGCCCCAGGCCTGCAGCACCTGCGCATGGCCCTGCTTGATCAGCGTGCGGCAGGCATGCTTGAGCAGCGCCCGGCGCTCGGGCGGCGCGCCGGGCAGCTGCGTCCTGAGCCACTCGACGATCAGTGCCGGGTGGTCCTTCGCGATGTCGTTCAGGTGGTTCGCGACGCTGCGCCGCACATAGGCGCTGGGGTCGTCCTGCAGCGCGCGCAGCAGCGGCAGCGTGGGCGACGGGTCTGCGATCAGCGCCTTCAGCTGTGCGCCCCAGGGCAGGCGCGGGCGGCTGCCCTCGCTGACGAGGCGGCGCACATGGGCGCTCGGGTCGCCGCACCAGCGCTGCAGCGTGGCAAAGCTGATGTCCGGGTGCTGTTCGATGAAGGGCCGGATCGCCCACTCGGCGGTGAAACGCTGGGTCAGCGCATGCAGCGCGCGCAGGCCGCGGTGCGGCTCGGACAGGCCGCGCCTTGCGACGAATTCGCTCAGCGGCCACACCACCCAGCCGGCCAGCCCGGCATCGTTGCTGCGCAGCGCCGCCAGGTCTTCGTCGCCGCGTGCCGGCGCCAGGCTGGCTTCGATGATCACCGCCGCCTGTTCGAAATCGGCGGGCAAGGTGGCTTCGAGCGATGCACACAACTGCATCGCGCGGGCCTTCAGTTCCAGACCGTCCAGCCCTTGCAGTGCCAGCGCCTCGAAGCGGCGTGTGTCGAACTTCGGCCAGGCGCGCTTCAGGTGCGTCGCGGCGGCACGCACCGTGTCGGCATTGATCAGGTTCTTGAAAGCCTCGGCCATCAGCCGATCAGTTCAGTCCAGCGCGACCGGCAGCGTGCGCC
>JAHECC010000158.1 GCA_024641965.1 Rubrivivax sp. | reverse complement strand
GGCGGCATCGCCGTGGGCAGCATGCCGCTGCTGCGCGCGAAGGAGCTGGCGCAGATCATTGCCAAGGCGCAGGTCAGCCATGCGCTGTGCGACCTGCGGCTGGTCGACGAATTGAAGCTCGCCGCCGCCGAGCGCCCCGAGTTGCGGCAATGGCGCTGCTTCAACGATGACGGCCCCGACGGGCTCGAAGCAGCGATGGCCCGGCAGCCAGCCACCTTCGACAACGTCGCCACCGCCATCGACGACACCGTTCTCATGGCCTTCACCAGCGGCACCACCGGCCAGCCGAAGGGCACGATGCATTTCCACCGCGACCTGATGGCCGCCTGCGCCTGCTGGCCGCCGCATGTGCTGCGCCCGAGCGCCGACGACGTGTTCATCGGCAGCCCGCCGCTGGCCTTCACCTTTGGGCTGGGCGGCCTGCTGCTGTTCCCGCTGAGCGTGGGTGCATCCACCGTGCTGGTGGAAAAAGCCGCGCCGGCCGATCTGCTGGACGCCGTGCAGCGCTTCTCGGCCACGGTGCTGTTCACCGCGCCCACCTCGTACCGCGCGATCGCGATGTCGCTGCAAGGCCAGGCCTGGCCCGCACCGAGCCTACGCAAGTGTGTCTCGGCCGGCGAGGCGCTGCCCGCGGCCACGCGTGAGCTGTGGCTGCAGACCAGCGGACTGCAGATCATCGACGGCATCGGCTCGACCGAGTTGCTGCACATCTTCATTTCTGCCGACGAGAACGAGGCGCGTCCTGGTGCCACCGGCAAGGTCGTGCCAGGCTACCTTGCCTGCATCCTCGACGAGCAGGGCCAGCCGCTGCCGCCGGGACAGGTGGGCGCGCTCGCCGTCAAGGGCCCGACGGGCTGCCGCTACCTGGACGATGCGCGCCAGGCGCAGTACGTGCGGGACGGCTGGAACCTCACCGGCGATGCCTACCTGCTGGACGATGAGGGTTATTTCCACTACCAGTCGCGCACCGACGACATGATCGTCTCGGCCGGCTACAACATCGCCGGACCCGAGGTCGAGGACGCGTTGCTGAGCCACCCCGATGTGGCCGAATGCGCAGTGGTCGGCGTGCCGGACGAGCAGCGTGGCCAACGGATCAAGGCCTTCGTCGTGCTCAAGGCGCATGCCCAGCCCGGTGACGAACGGGTGCGCGCGCTGCAGGATTTCGTCAAGCAGACGATCGCGCCCTACAAGTACCCGCGCGAGATCGAGTTCCGCGACAAGCTGCCGCGCACCGAAACCGGCAAGCTGCAGCGGTTCCGCCTGCGTGACGGGGCCACATGACGCCTGCCACCGTGCACCCTTTCGAGCGCGAGTTGCGCATCCGCTTCGCGCATTGCGACCCGGCCGGCATCGTCTTCTTCCCGCAATACCTGGTGATGATCAACAACCTGGTCGAGGACTGGGTCGGTGACGCGCTGGGAGTACCTTATGCCGAACTGCTGGGCCGGCGTCGCACCGGCATGCCCACGGTCGGCCTGCAGTGCGAATTCACCGCTATCAGCCGCATGGGCGAGGACGTGATGTTGGGTCTGTCGGTCGAGAAGCTGGGCACGAAGTCGCTGACGCTGCAACTGGGCTGCCGGCTCGGTGACGAACAGCGCATGCGCGTGCGCCAGGTGCTGGTCTTCACCAATGTGGACACGCACCGCGCGGTGGACATCCCGGCCGACCTGCGTGCGGCGATCGCAGACTTCTCATCGAAATGAACGAGGCCCGGCTATGACCCAAGTGCTGCAACCGCCCGACTGGGCCCGCCCCAAGGGTTATGCCAACGGCGTGGCCGTACGCGGCCGCCAGATCTATGTCGCCGGCATGATCGGCTGGGATGGGCAGGGCCGTTTCCGCAGCGACGGCCTGGCCGAACAGGTACGCCAGGCCTTGTTGAATGTGGTGGCGGTGCTGGCCGAGGCCGGCGCCAGGCCCGAGCACATCGTGCGCATGACCTGGTACCTGACCGACAAGCGTGAGTACCTGGCTGCGGCGCGCGAGATCGGTGCTGCCTATCGCGAGATCATCGGCAGCTTCAACGCCGCGATGACGGCGGTGCAGGTCAGCGCATTGATCGAGGACCGCGCCAAGGTCGAGATCGAGGTCACGGCCGTCATTCCCGACTGACTCAGGTCGCCGGCGGCCTGGCGGGCGCGGCGTACCACTGCTCGGGCGCCACCACCTTGGCCTGTTGCGGGTCGTTCACGTAGTGCGGCGACATGATCTGCACGCCGTGCTCGTTGAAGACATCCTGTATGTTGGCGTGCAGCGCATCCATGACCTCGGCACGCGGCCGCGGCTCGGTCGGGATGGCTTGGCACACCAGCCGGTACTCGGGGTAGAAGTCCGACAGCGCGGTCTGGAACACACGCGGTTTAGGGTCGTCCAACACACCGGGCGTGCGTGCCGCCGCCTCCTCCAGCAAGGCCGTGACCTGGCGCCACGGCGTGTCGTAGCCGATGGTCACGGTCGCGTCCAGCACATAACCCTTCCCCTTGACGGCGCGCGAATAATTCTTCGTCACCGCGCCGAGCACCAGCGAGTTCGAGATCGTCAGCTCCTCGCCCAGGCCGGTGCGGATGCGCGTGGTGAAGGCGCCCAGGTTCATCACCGTGCCCTCGTGCTCGGCCACGCGAACGTACTCGCCGTTGCGGAAGGTCCGCGAGTAGGTCAGGATGAGTCCGCTGGCGCCCTGCCCGACCAGGTTGGATGCGCCCAGGGAAAGCATCAGGCCAACAAGCACCGACAACCCCTTGAAGGCATCGGTGTCCGAGCCGGGCAGGTACGGGTAGGCCATCGCCAGCGCGAAGATCCACACCACGACCGCACACAGGCGCGCCGTCACCGGCGCCACTTCGGCGTCGAGCCAGCCGACCTTGACGAAGCCCCACTCGACGGCCCTGAAGAAGCGCTTGAGCATGCGGTTGACGCCGTAGGCCAGCGCGAAGATCAGCGTCGCAGCTAACACGTCCGGCAGGGCATGCGCCACCGCCAGCACGAAGCGCGCAGCCAGTCCGAACAGGAAGCCATTGATCTGCTCGGCCCACACGCGCGTATAGGGAAACTGCGCCAGGCTCACGCCCAGCCATTGGTAGAGCAGCAACAGCGCCGCGGCCCAGAAGAGCACATTCAGTGCCAGTTGTTGCGCAGCGATCAAGTGTTCTCGGCTGAGCAGCTCGACGCCGCCCACGCGCAATTGCTTCGAATGCTCCACGGTCTTGCGCGCGAGCCAGCCTTGTACGCGGCGGCGGCCCAGGTAGAGCAGCCGCAGCAGCAGCGCCAGCAGCAAGGTGGCGGCCAGCGCAATGGCGCCCGAAGTCAGCATCGAACGCAGGTCACGGCTTTCGCGATATTCCTCGATCGCCACTTCCAGCGTGGCGGCCGCCACCTGGGCTTCTTGGCGCGCAGACTGTGCCGTGCCTTCCGGCGTGTCCTGCAGCAGCACGCCCAACATCAAGTTGTCGTTGACCAGCACCGCGCTGCCTTCCTTGCGGTCGAGCAGACTGACGGCCTTGTCGCCGGGCTCGCCGAGCATCTTGCCGATGCGCGCCTCGGCCACCTCGGCACGCGTCTTGGCCGACCATCCGTTGACGGCGACGCGCTGGTTGGCCACGACACGGTTCATTGCCTTGATGGTCGCCGGCTGCGAGGGCAGGATCGAGCCTTCGGCGATGCGCCTCGTCGCGACCTGTTCGGCCGTGATCGGGTCCGCAGCCTGCTGTTCGACCACCGCCTCCGACAGTTGATCCGCCGCCAGCAGCGGCAACGGCAGGCCCAGGCACAGCACGAGACCCAGGGCCCGAGCGCCAAACGACCAGAAATTGCTGTTCAACGACATGGGCCTCCCTTGGCCGAGCGGCCATCGCCGGACGGCAGTCTAATTCGGCACCGCGCGCCGTGCTGAGGCTACGGCCGCGCGCCCGCGGCCGAGCGTACCGTGCGCACCAGGCCCTGGCGCAGCAGTCTTTTAACGGACATAATCATATAAATACTCCTTTAATGGAACAGCACCAGCTCGGCGCTGGACCGGAACTGCGACCATGGTGGCACTGCGCAAGAACACGACACCGCCCGTCGACCCGGCTTCTGCCGCCGCCGCCGCGGCGGCGCTGCGCACCTTCTGGCGCCTGGCCGATGCCTGGAAGCTCAGCGTCGCCGAACAGATGACGCTGCTCGGCGTGGGCCGCAGCGCGCTGTACCAATGGAAGCAGGGCAAGGTCGGCCCGCTCGACCGGCATGTCCTGGAGCGCCTGTCCTACCTTTTCGGCATCTATGCCGCGCTGCAGTTGCTGCTGCCCGAGCGCTCGCGCGCCGACGAATGGCTGCGCAAGCCGAACAGCGCGCCGCTGTTCGGCGGCCGCTCGGCGCTGCAGCGCATGCTCGGCGGCCAGGTCGCCGACCTGTACGTCGTGCGCCAATACCTGGACGCTCAGCGCGGGGGCAAGGCATGATCGATGCGTCGCGCATCGCGACCCGTACGATCCACTGGAAGAGCAGCCACCGCCTGATCGCCTCGCGCTACCCGACGGTGGGGCTGTACGACGCCATCACCGACCCAGCCGACCTGGACGCGGTGTTCGCGATCGAGGCGCTGACCAATGCACGGATTCGCGACGAACTGGGCCAGCTGCAACTGGTACCGCCCGACGAACGCATCAGCGGCCCCGGCAGCACGCCAGTGATGGCCGCCTTCACCCACCTGAACCCCGAGGGCTCGCGCTTCTCCGATGGCAGCTACGGCGTGTATTACGCGGCCAATGATCTGGACACGGCCATCGCCGAAGTCAGCCACCACCGGGCGCTGTTCCTGTCGCGCACGGCCGAACCGGCGATCGACATCGACCTGCGGCTGATCACCGCAGCACTGGAAGCCCCGCTGCACGACCTGCGCGGCTTGCGCAAACGTGAACCGCTGCTCTACGATCCGGTGCATTACGGCGCGGCGCAGGCCCTGGGCCGGCAACTGCGCGAAGGCGGCAGCTGGGGCGTGGTCTATCACAGCGTGCGCCATGCCGGCGGCTTGTGCACTGGCGCCTTCCGTCCGCGCGCGCTGACGGCGGTGCGCGAAGCCGCCCACATCGCGCTGCACTGGGACGGCCGGCGCGTCACGCACTGGTACGAGAAGCGCGCGCCGCAGACCCTGGCTTGAACGGCGCCGCCGCGGCAACATCGGGGTCGGCTCTGTCGAGGACCCATGCATGGATCACGCACCGCAGTTCCCCGTCGTCGATGCGCACCACCACCTGTGGCAGTTGTCGGGCGGGCCGTTGCGCTACCCCTGGTTGCAGGACGAAGCGCCGCACGAGTTCTTCCTGGGTGACTACGGCGCGCTGAAGCGCGACTATCTGCCCGATCACTACCGGCACGATGCCAGCGGCCACGACGTCGTGAAGACGGTGCATGTGGAAGCCGAATGCCGCCGCGACCAGCAGGTGGCCGAGACGCGCTGGCTGACGCAGTTGCATGCACACCACGGCATGCCCGATGCCATCGTCGCCCATGCCTGGCTGCACACGACCGACGCCGAGCACATCCTGGCGCAGCAAGCCTCATTCACACTGGTGCGCGGCATCCGCTCCAAACCGGTGACCAGCCGTCGCGCCGACGAGTCGGTGGCCGGCGCGCCGGGCACGATGCAGGACCCGCAGTGGTTGGCCGGGTTGCGCCTGCTGCCCAAGTTCAAGCTGAGCTGGGATCTGCGCGTGCCGACCTGGCATCTGGAGGAGGCCGCGCAGGTGGTGCGTGCCAACCCCGATCTGGCGGTGGTGCTGAACCACACCGGCTTCCCCTGGGACCGCAGCGACGCCGGCCTGGCGATGTGGCGCCGCGGCATGCGCGCGCTGGCGGCCTGCGAGCAGGTGCATTGCAAGCTGTCGTGCCTGTGCCTGCCGAATGACCCCTGGGGTTATGAAGGCAACCGCGACGTGGTGCTGGAGGCGATCGAGATCTTCGGCATCGACCGCTGCATGTTCGCGTCGAACTTTCCGGTGGACGGTTTGCGTGTGTCCTTCGATCGCATGTTCAAGGACTTCAGGCGCATGACGGCCGATTTGTCAGCGTCCGACCAGCGCCAGCTGTTCCACGACAACGCGGCGCGCTTCTACCGGCTTTGAGCGCATCGCGACCGAACACGCCGCCGGAGACGAAGTCGCCATCCATCGTATCGAGCACCGCTGTTCGTTTGCGGCGCACAGGAGCCATTCGTCCCAATTCGGCGAGTTCACACTAGCGACCCTGACGAGAAATCCGCTGTCCGGATCTCGCCGCCCCGAAGCTGCCGCTGGGATTCACACAGGCAACCGAAGGAGGCCCCACGGCGGAGGGCACACATCAGCGGGCAGCACTCGGAGCGATTGAGGCACGGAGCATGGACTGAGACCAACTTGGCCGTTCGGATCAACGGCCGCCCGGGCGGGGTCGATCGGTCGGCTGACAACTGATCGACGGGCCGTCCACAGGCTGCAGCTCGACTTGCGCGCCGCGCACGCCGATGCGAAGAAACGGCGTCCATGCAGCGCCCGGCTCGGCATCGAGGCCGATCGCAAGATGCCGGCCGGCGGCATCCGTCAACACGAAGACCTGCGGCGCCGGCGAGGCCAGCCAGGCGGGCGCAGGGCTCCACGGCGCGCCGGGGCAGTCGAATGCCGTGGCAGAAGAGTGCAGGCGGTCCGGCGCCGCCGACAGCGTTTGAAGCGTGGCAATCCGCTCGCGGTAGGCTGCCGACAGGCAGGCCTCGTGGCGGGCCGAGAACGCACACAGGCCGCGACGCCGGAACCAGGCTGGCTGCGATTCCACGAGCGCGTTCCGCGCCACTACGTCGTCCAGGTCGTTGCGTTGGACCTCATCAAGCATCTGCCGGTCGAGCGCGAGCAGCGCGGGATCGGCACACACGGCGTGGTCGCTCGCATAGACCGGCCGCTCGCAGTCGGCCGCGATCTGCTCCGGCGGCGGCGGCACCGCGACCGCGCTGCCCGCCGCCCACAGGCATCCCAGCCAGGCGCCGGCCACCCGTCGCCACCGGCCCGGACGCCCCGCCCCGAACCATGGCAGCGGCAGCCTCGGCGCCACGGCCAGGGTCACGGCCGCTTTGGCACGGAGAAGTAGTCGGGCGGCAGCAGCACGGGCAAAAATTCAGCGGGGCAGGATCCGGAGTTGGTCAGGAAGACGACCCGTGAATCCGCCTCTGGCACCACGAACCACACCGTCTGGAAGCCGGGCGTCTGACCGGCGTGTCCGATGGCGCGGAACCCGGTGGTCCGGAACGAGATCAGGCCCAGGCCGTAGCCGCTCATCAGCGCGCCACCCTGGGATATGGCCAGTTCGGTGAAGCTCAGCATCTCGTCCAGCGTCGAACGCTTGCGAAAGATTGCCCCACCCATCAGCCCCTTGGCGAAGCGGGCCATGTCCTCGGCGGTGCTGACGATGGCGCCGGCGGCACCCCCTTGCGTGGCATTCCATGCCGTGACGTCGATCCGCTGCTGCCCCGGCACGGTGAAGTAGCCGTTGACGATGCTCCCGGGCGCCGCGCTGCCTTCGAGGTAGCTTGAGCTGGCCATGCCCAAGGCATCGAAGATGCGCTCGCGGAAGAGCGCAGAGAGTGACCTGCCACTCGCAACCTCCACCACCATGCCAAGCAGGATGAAGTTGGTGCTGCTGTACTTCCAGCCGGTACCCGGTTCAAAGTCCGGCGCACCGGTGGTCAACGCGAAGTCGACCAGTTCGCTCGGCGCGTAGGTCTTCTGCAGGCCGGCGCGATCGTTCTTTTCGATCACCGGCATCATCAACTCATCCGCGTAGTCCCGGATACCGGACGTGCTGCCGGCCAGCTGCCGCAGCGTGACGCGGTTGCCGTTGGGGATCCGGGCGGCCACCCCGGGCAGCCAGCGGCTGAGCAGGTCGTCCATGCTGAGAACGCCGTCCTCCTGCAGTTGCAGCGCCAGCGCCACGGTGAATGATTTCGTGTTGCTGCCGACCTGGAAGCGGTCGCCGACCTGCACGGCCCGTCCACTGTCCACGCTGGAGACTCCCGCCGCCTTCAGGTAGCGGCCGGCCGGCGAGTCGACGAGCAGCACAGCGCCGGGTGCGTCGCAGGTCGAGAGCTTCGGGTGGGCGATCCATCGGGCCAGGACAGCATCCCACTTTGCCTCCTCCGCTGTGCCCATCATCACGGGTCGCTGGTCGGCATCGCGGTTGCGGACATCGACGTCGCCATTCCCGGCGCGCATCGTCACCGTGCCGCATCCGGCCAGCAACAGCTGCGATGCCAGGTAAAGCGCCAGTGGTAGACGGACCTTCTTCATCCACTTCGGGTGTACAGGCTCAATCGTCATCTCAAGTCCTCGGTGCAGTGGTTGCGTGACCCCGGTGCTCGTCAGGATCGGGGCACCCTGTCGGCTGGCGGTCATATCCTGGGTCTGCCAGGCATGAATGCCGCGATGCGTGGCGCCATGCCACTGGCCATGCGCTGCCTCGTGCGCACAGGGTGCGGCTTCGAAGGCCCCGGTCCTGCCAAGGAGTCGCGCGATCACACGGTGGGTGAACAGCGTTCAGTCGACTCAGCCGCCGTTAACCACGGCATCGGGGATCTCGTAACGTTCGTCACCGATGTGGACCGTCGTCAGGTCGCCTTGGCGGCTGGCCCTGAATGTGGCGCGATCGGCCTGGCTGGCGTCGTAGCCGGTCGCACGGCCGCCGTCGAAGAAGATCGTGTGCGTGGCGCCGTCGGGCTTGGTGACCGTCACCATCGCATTGCCTGGGCCCTCGCGCTTGACGCCGAAGGCGCACGATCCC
>JAHECC010000021.1 GCA_024641965.1 Rubrivivax sp. | reverse complement strand
TGGCCGCGCGAGGTGGCCGGCCGCGCCATGGACACCTACCACCGCTGGATGGAAGTGACGATCTACGCCGCGCTGGCCGGGCTGCCGGCGATGAGCGTGCCGGTGGGCTTCAATACCGCCGGGCTGCCGATGGGCATGCAGCTGATCGGCAAGCCGCTGGGCGACCTGGCGGTGATCGAGGCGGCCGCCGCCTACGAGCAGACCATCGGCGAGCTGCTGGCCCGGCGCCCCGCCCTGGGATGAACACACCGCGCCGTGTGCTGCCGGTGATCGTGCTGGCGCAGCTCGCCGGCGTGTCGCCCTGGTTCGCGGTGAATGCGGTGATGCCGGCGCTGCAGCGCGAATTCGGCTGGGCCGCGGCCGACGTCGGCACGCTGACCTCTGCCGTGCAGTTGGGCTTCATCGCCGGCACGCTGCTGTTTGCGCTGCTGGCCATCGCCGACCGCTTCTCGGCGCGGCGCGTGTTCCTGCTGTGCGCGCTGGCCTGCTCGCTGTGCACGGTGGCCTCGGCGCTGGCGGCACCGTCCTTCGCCAGCGTTCTGGTCTGGCGGGCGTTGACCGGCTTCTTTCTCGCCGGCATCTACCCGGTGGGCATGAAGATCGCCGCGCTGTGGTTCCCCCGCGGGCTGGGCAGCGCGCTGGGCTGGCTGATCGCCGCGCTGGTGCTGGGCAGCGCCAGTTCACATGCGCTGCGCGCAGCCGGTGCCGAACTGCCCTGGCAATCGGTGTTCTACGGCGTGGCGTTGGCGGCGGCGCTGTCCGGTCTGCTGCTGTATGCCGCCGTGCCCGAACCGCAGCGCCCGCCGGGGCAGGTGGTGACACTGCGGCTGCGCGCGCTGGCCAGCATGTGGACCGACCGGCGCGTGCGCGCGTCGGTGCTGGGCTACTTCGGCCACATGTGGGAGCTGTACACGATGTGGGTGCTGGTGCCGCTGATGCTGGCGGGCCGGCTGGCCGGCGCGGCAGCGTCTTGGGGCGCGTTCGCGGTGCTGGGCGCGGGCGCCATCGGCTGCATTGCCGGTGGCGCGGCGGCGCGGCGCTGGGGCAGTGCGCGCGTTGGCGCGTTCCAACTGGGTACCAGCGGCCTGTGCTGCCTGCTGGCCCCCTGGATGCTGGGTGCGCCGGATGCTCTGTTCGCCGCCTGGCTGCTGCTGTGGGGCATCACCGTGGCGGGCGATTCGCCGCAGTTCTCGGCGCTGACCGCGTCCAACGCGCCGACCCAGGCGGTCGGCAGCGTGCTCACGCTGACCAACAGCGTCGGCTTCGCCATCTCGATCGTCAGCATCCAGCTCTTTGTCAGCCTGGCCGAGCACCACTCGCTGGCCACGCTGCTACCGTGGGTGGGGCTCGGGCCGCTGCTCGGGCTGCTGGCGCTGCGGCCGCTGCTGCGCCCGGCGGCGTCGCTGCCGGATCGGCCCGAGGGCTGAACCCACACACCGAAAGCACATCGGACGACCCATGGACGCCTATCTGATCATCGGCAACACCCACACCCGAAAGTCATCGATCGTGCGCTGCCTGAGCGGCTGCTTCAGCCGCAGCCTGCGCGACATTCAGCTGCGAGACGGCAAGACCCAGCTGCGGCTGTACGCCCGAGCCGGCTCGATCCAGGAAACGCGCAAGACACCTGACGAGTTCCTGGCTGAGGTGCCGCGCGCGCGCTGCGCCGCGGTGCTGTGCTGCCTGCTGCCCGAGGCCCAGCCGAACGAGCCGGAGCTGTACCCCGATGCCTCGACCTACGTCGCGCGCTTCAAGGCCGCGGGGATGCGCATCCGCGCGATCGCCGTGCTCGGCCAGAACGCCGGCGGACTGCGCGGGCCGCATCTGCGGCAGTTTCCCCAGGCGCCGACCGCGCCGGTCAACCTGACGGCCAGCGAGGTGCGCGAGTTCTTCGGCTGGGTGTAGCCAAGAACTACTGGAACGCCACCTCGGCAAAGCTGCGCAGCTTGCGGCTGTGCAGCCGCCCGGGGCGCTCCTGACGCAGCAACTCGACTGCGCGCATGCCGATGCGCAGATGCTGGTCGACACGCTCGCGGTAGAACGTGTTGGCCATGCCGGGCAGCTTGATCTCGCCATGCAGCGGCTTGTCGCTGACGCAAAGCAAGGTGCCGTAGGGCACGCGGAAGCGAAAGCCGTTGGCGGCGATGGTCGCGCTTTCCATGTCCAGCGCCACCGCGCGGCTCTGGCTGAAGCGGCGCTGCGGCGTGCTCGGCACGTTGCGCTTGGGCAGCAGCTCCCAGTTGCGGTTGTCGGTGCTGGCCACCGTGCCGGTGCGCAGGATCTTCTTCAACTCGTAGCCTTCGAGCCGTGTGACGTCGGCCAGCGCCTGCTCCAAGGCCTGCTGCACCTCGGCCAGCGCGGGAATGGGCACCCACAGCGGCAGGTCCTCGTCGAGCACATGGTCCTCGCGAACATAACCGTGGGCCAGCACATAGTCGCCCAGTTCCTGTGTGTTGCGCAGCCCTGCGCAGTGGCCGAGCATCAGCCAGGCATGCGGGCGCAGCACAGCGATGTGGTCGGTGATGGTCTTGGCATTCGCTGGCCCCACGCCGATGTTGACCATGGTGATGCCGCTGCTGTCCGGCCGCATCAGGTGGTAGGCCGGCATCTGCGGCAGACGCGGCGGTGCGCTGCCCAGCGCGTCGCCCGGCAGGGCAGGGTTGCCGGCCCGCCGCGTCAGCACGTTGCCTGGCTCGACAAAGCAGTCGTAGTCCGCGTTGGCATCGGCCATCATCTCGTGGCCGAGCTTGACGAATTGGTCGATGTAGAACTGGTAGTTCGTGAACAGGATGAAGTTCTGGAAATGCTCGGGCCCGGTGCCGGTGTAGTGGCGCAGCCGCTGCAGCGAATAGTCCACGCGCGGCGCGGTGAACAGCGCCAGCGGCTGCGGCTCGCCGGGACTGGGCTCGAAGGTGCCGTTGGCGATGCCGTCGTCCATCGCCGCCAGGTCGGGCAGGTCGAACAGGTCGCGCATCAGCAAGCGCCGCTCGGCGCTCATCTGGCCTTCGACATGGTCGTGCTCGGCAAAGGAAAAGTGCACCGGGATCGGTTGCGCGCTGGTGCCGATCTCGAGCTGCATGCCATGGTTGCGCAGCAGCAGGCCGAACTGCTCGAGGTAGTAGCCCGCGAACAGCTCGGGCCGGGTGAGCGTGGTCTCGTAGGTTCCGGGGCCGGAGACGAAGCCGTAGCTCAGCCGCGAATCGGCACGCGCCACGGTGTTGGTGTGCACGCGCACGAAGGGGTAGTAGGCACGCACGCGCTGCGTCAGCGTCTCGCCGGCAATGAAGCGCTGCAGCGATTCACGCAGGTGCGCGATGCTGCCCTGGTAGATGGCCTGCGCCTGCGTCAGCGCAGCAGCCGGGTCGTCGAAGCGCGCGGGCGCGATGAACATGGGGCGGGAGGTCATGGAACTTCTGGATCGTGCCGTGGACGGGCTCGGATTGTGAGCCCGGCGCGTGAAGGTCCGGCTCGTCCGGCAGTTTCAGGTGCCGCCGGCGTCGCGCTTTGAATAGGAGGTGTCGGCGATGAAGCGGTTCATGCGGTCCAGGATCGAGAACAGCGCTTCGATGCCATAACCCGCGACGAAGGCAAGTACGAAGGGCCATGCGATTGCTGAACTCATCTGCGCCTGAGCCCCCGGCTCGCCGATCGAGAACCAGCCGATCACGATGCCCGCCATGCCGCCGAGCGCGATGCGCATCAGGATCGACAGCGCCCTCATCGCAGGCAGTCGGATGTTGCCCACCGTGCGCATCATGAACAGCATCGAGCCGAGCAAGCCGTATAGAAAGGGCAGGATCCACTCGGCGCGCAGCGAGATGCGTTCCCTGATCGTGGGCACCGCATTGATGAGCTTGGGTACGATGGCCCCGAGGTTCGGCGCCTGCTGGTCACCGCGACCACTGTGCAGCTGCAGCTTGAAGCAGAAGTTGCGCAGGTCGTCGGCCGCCATGCGCTGCATCCATGGCGGCCAGCGCAGCCATTCTTCGGGCAGCTTCAGATCGCCGGTCTCGGTGGCCTCACACCATCCTGGCGGCACGCCGGGCTGCTGCTCCAAAGCAGGCGGCGGCGGCACCGGGTCGTACAGGTCCCTGATCGAAGCGGCCAGTCGCTTCAACTTGTACACGACAAAGTTCTGCCCGTCCCGGTCCGGGGCCAGTTGTTCGGCCAGGCCGCTCAACGACACCAGTTCGGTCGTCAGACGCTGCAGGTCGGCAACCTTCTCGAGGTACTGATCGCGCATCGTGTCGCGCGGCTTGGAGGCTTCCAGCGGGTTGTCGAACAGGATCATCTGTTGCAGGGCCGCCACCTTCTGATCGGGATTCTGGCTCTGCACCCGTTCAACACGCGCAATGAACGACTGCGACTGGCGCAGTGATTGCATGAAGTAGCCGATGACGAGCAGCAGAATCAATGCCAGCACAGGCAACCAGAACTGGAAGCGCTGCGTGCGCGCCTGATTGTCCGGCGACAACGGGTTGCGGTCGAAATGCAGGTCGGCCAGCGTCAGCGGCGCGATCAAGGCGACCATGCCGTTGAGTGCCTCGCTGACCGATTTCAGGTCCGGCGGCTCGCCGCGCTGCTGCGCGCCTTCGGCCGTCTCCAGCACGGTCAGTGCCGTCGCGTCATTCAACAGGCCGGCCGTCGTCGCGTAGTTGACGGCTTCGCGCAGGCTCGCAACCAGGTCGACCGTCGTGGTGAATTCCTTGCCGGCGGAAACCACGCGGCGCTTTCAGCCCAGCCGGCCGCGCACCGCCCCATAGGGCGACGGGCAGGAGCAGGCATTTCCGGGTCGGCCGGGCGGGTTGGCCCAGCACCAGAAATTGGGTGTGAAGCAGATCGTGCCGGGATCATGCGGCGGTACCTGCGCCAGCGCCGCGGGCGCGCAAAGCAGCATCTCGGCAACGAGCAACATGGCGCACAGTGTGCGAAAGCTCTTGTTCATGGCGCCTCCAATTGCATGCTTGGTGTGCCTGGCCGTGAACGTTGCTGGCCAGACCGCCCAACTGCTCAATCTATCGAGCAGGTCGTGAGCCCGAGCTTCGCGCAGAGTGGGCGCGACGTCAATGTCGAGGCCAAGGGTGTCAACGCAAGGTAGAAGTGTTCCCTCGACGAGGTCGTATGGAATTGGTCTCTGGTGGTGGTGGAGGGTCGTGGGCGTGTGGGCGCACTGCTGGACGGTAGGCAGCGCGAACTCGCGCCGTCCACGGCGAGGTCTCGTCGGGCTTGCAGCTTGCACGCCATCGTTGCGGGCTGGGCACAACGAAGGGCTTGGGCGGTTGACGCTGAAGTTGCTCGACGCATGTGTCGAGCGCCTTGTCGTCGGCGCGGTGTCGCTGGCGCCCTCGCAGATCCTCAGCTTCGCGCCTCGCAGGTGGTAGCTGATGCTCGAGCCAGTGTTCACTTGCAGCAATTGGCCGGCGGCCTGGCATGACAACAATTCGACGGCATGCGCGTGCACTGCAGCGAGCACCTCCGGGCCAGCGGCTGCGTGCTACCTTGGTGGGTGCGGTGCGTATTGCTCGGCTGCCGGGCCTTCTTGGCAACGTGAGGTTGTATTGCCTGACCAAGCCGGGGAAGGGGCAATCTCGCCTTGTCGGCGTGGATCGCGGTCTGGCACCGCATCAATGCGCCCGATCCGATGCACAAGGCGGCCTTGGCGCTCGAAAGAGCACCCTGACGTCGAACTCGACGCGCTGTGCCGCTTCCTCGCGCTGGCCTGAGCTCAGCCGCGATCAGCCCGCTTCGCGCGCCGCCAGCAAGGCAGCGGCCACTTCGGCGAATCCCCGGCCGCGCTCGGCTGCGGTGATATAGGCCGGCAGCACGCGCAACTGCGGCACGAACCGCATGATGTTGGCCACGCCGACCGACAACGGCAGGTGCTCGAACATCAGCTGATCGTTGGTCGAGTCACCCACGTACAGCCACTGCGAGGGTTTGAAGCGCATGCCCAGCGCCTGCTCCACGGCCCAACGTGCGCCGCGCCACTTGTCGTGTTCGCCGATCCAGCCATTCACATGGATGGAGCTGACGCTGGCTTTCAGGCCATGCCGGTGCATGACCGCCAGCACGGCTTCGATCTGCGCGGCATCAAGGTGTGAAAATTCGTTGTGATCAATTGCGATGTCGGTCAAGCGGCCCGCGCTGTCCTGGGCCAGGCGGGCCCCAGGCACAGCTTCCAGCACGGCGCGTGCGCACTCGCCCAGGCGCTGCAGGTTGAACGCGCGCACGGCGGCGTCCTGGGTGAAGTGCTGGCGCAACACGTCACCTTCGCGGCGCAGCATCACGGCGCCGTTTTCCGCCACGATGGCCGCCACCGGCCAACTCATCGCGAAGGGCTCGCTCCAGCCGGACGGCCGCCCGGTGATCGCGATCACCGGCAGGTTTTCGGCGCGCAAGTCTTGCAGCGCGAGCCGGGCGGGCTCTTCGAGCGCACCGTCTCGGGTCAAGGTGTCGTCGATGTCGGTCAACACGCCGCACACATCGCGCAGCGCGGCCGAAGGCAGTTCGTGTAGTGGGCGCAGGCCTTCAAGACGCATGCAGCGAGTCTCGCACGGACCCATGGCCAGCAGGCGCGCCTTGACATGCCTCAATGTAGTGACAGTTGAGGTTCCGACAATCAGAATGTCAGCCTCCCCCGCTTCTCTCGAAAGGCACGCATGGCGAAGGACACCTCTTCTCCCGCACGCAACGGCACGCTTGGCAGGGCCGTTAAAGCCGGCAAGCAGGCCGCTGCGGGCAAACGCCGCCCGTCCAGCCACAAGGGCGTGCGACCGGTGCAGGCCGGAGACACGCCGCCGCGCCTGGGCGCGAAATCCATCGAGAAGCATGTGGTGCGCAAGAAGACGCTGGGCAAGCAGGATGCACAAGGCGCGGCCTTGCACGACATCGTGCGGCGCGCCGCAGTGACCGGGCCCAGCGAGACCATCGACGCGCTGAAGGCCATCATCGCCGGCGCGGCGCCGGACGACGTGGCCGCATTGCAGCACGCCCTGTTCGAGCGGCAGGACAAGCGCTCGCGCCACGAGAACCCGGACATGACCCTCGCCCACCACTGGCGCGATGGCGGCTACCCGTACAAGAACCTGATGTCGCGCAAGAGCTACGAGGCGCAGAAGTACAAGCTGCAAGTCGAACTGCTGAAGTTGCAGGCCTGGGTCAAGGAGACCGGGCAACGGGTACTGGTCCTCTTCGAAGGCCGCGACGCGGCCGGCAAGGGCGGCACGATCAAGCGCTTCATGGAACATCTGAACCCGCGCGGTGCGCGTGTGGTGGCGCTGGAAAAACCGAGCGAAACGGAGCGTGGGCAGTGGTACTTCCAGCGCTACGCGCAGCACCTGCCGACGCGCGGCGAAATCGTCATGTTCGACCGCAGTTGGTACAACCGCGCCGGTGTCGAGCGCGTGATGGGTTTTTGCTCGAACGAGGAATACATCGAGTTCATGCGCCAGGCGCCGGAGTTCGAGCGCCACCTGGTGCACAGCGGCGTGCATGTCTTCAAGTTCTGGTTCTCGGTCAGCCGCGAGGAGCAGCGCCGCCGCTTCAAGGAGCGCAAGAGCCACCCGCTGAAGCAGTGGAAACTGAGCCCGATCGACCTGGCGTCGCTGGACAAATGGGACGAGTACACGCGTGCCAAGGAGGGTGTCTTCTTCCACACCGACACGGCCGATGCGCCCTGGACGGTGATCAAGTCGGATTGCAAGAAGCGCGCACGCCTCAGCGCCATGCGCTACGTGCTGCACCAACTGCCCTACGCGAAGAAGGACCTGGACACCATCGGTCCGCTCGACCCGCTGATCGTCGGCCGCGCCAGCCTGGTGCACGAGAAGGGTGAAGACATCACGTTCGCGCACGGCAACTGAAGGCCCCGTGCCTCGCGCCGCGGCGTGTCGCTATAATTTGGCGTTCCGAGGAGCGCTGCGAAACGGCTTCATTCGTTCCAGGCTCGGACTGTTTTAACTGCGCTCACCCCCTCGATGCGGTGTGGTGAGCGGCAGGCCAGGTGACCTGCGTCAGGCCCGTTTCGAGGAGGTTCCACCCCTCAACGGAGAAATGCCTTGAACGCTGTGCTCAAACCGAAGAATTCCAGCGACTTCCACGTCGCCGACATGTCGCTTGCCGCCTGGGGCCGCAAGGAGATCCGCATTGCCGAGACCGAAATGCCCGGTCTGATGGCCATCCGCGAAGAGTTCGCGAAGAAGCAGCCGCTGAAGGGTGCACGCATCACCGGCAGCCTGCACATGACCATCCAGACCGCCGTGCTGGTGGAAACGCTGCAGGCGCTTGGCGCGAAGGTGCGCTGGGCCTCGTGCAACATCTACTCGACACAGGACCACGCCGCAGCCGCCCTGGTGGCCGAGGGCACGTCGGTGTTCGCCTACAAGGGCGAGACGCTCACCGACTACTGGGACTACACGCACCGCATCTTCGAGTTCGGCGCCAAGGACAGCGAGGGCGAAGGCCCGAACATGATCCTCGACGACGGTGGCGACGCCACGCTGCTGATGCACCTGGGCAAGCGCGCCGAGAAGGACGCATCGCTGCTGGCCAATCCGAGCAGCGAGGAAGAGACCTGCCTGTTTGCCGCGATCAAGGCCAAGCTCGCTGCCGACCCGACGTGGTATTCGCGCAAGAGCGCGCAGATCATCGGCGTGACCGAAGAGACCACCACCGGCGTGCACCGCCTGAACGAGATGTCGGTCAAGGGCACGCTGATGTTCCGCGCCATCAACGTCAACGACAGCGTCACGAAGAGCAAGTTCGACAACCTGTACGGTTGCCGCGAATCGCTGGTCGACGCGATCAAGCGCGCCACCGACGTGATGGTCGCCGGCAAGGTGGCCTGCGTGGCCGGCTACGGCGACGTGGGCAAGGGCTCGGCGCAGGCGTTGCGCGCGCTATCGGCACAGGTGTGGGTGACGGAGATCGACCCGATCAACGCGTTGCAGGCGGCGATGGAAGGCTACAAGGTCGTGACCATGGAGTACGCCGCCGACAAGGCCGACATCTTCGTGTCCGCCACCGGCAACAAGGACGTCATCACCTACAAGCACATGGCGGCAATGAAGGACCAGGCCATCGTCTGCAACATCGGTCACTTCGACAACGAGATCGATGTCGCGGCGCTCGAGAAATGCGAGTGGGAGGAGATCAAGCCGCAGGTGGACCACGTGATCTTCCCCGACGGCAAGCGCATCATTCTGCTGGCCAAGGGGCGGCTGGTGAACCTGGGCTGCGGCACCGGACACCCGAGCTTCGTGATGTCGTCTAGCTTCGCGAACCAGACGATCGCCCAGATCGAGCTGTTCACGCACAGCGACTTCTACGAGGCCGGCAAGGTCTACGTGCTGCCCAAGCACCTGGACGAGAAGGTGGCGCGGCTGCACCTGAAGAAGGTGGGCGCGATGCTCAGCGAATTGACGGACGAGCAGGCGGCCTACATCGGCGTGCAGAAGCAAGGGCCGTACAAGCCCGACACCTACCGGTACTGATCGGAACGCTACACCGCTGACGGCTTCCCGCGTGCCCGCGCGCGGGGGTCGATCCGCTACGTCTGGAGTTGGACATGAGCAGCCCTCAATCCGTGCCGATCAGCTTCGAGTTCTTCCCGCCGAACACCCCCGTCGGCGACGACAAACTGAAGGACGTGGTGCGCCAGCTCGGCGCGCTGCAGCCCGAATTCTTCAGCGTCACCTACGGCGCGGGCGGTTCGACGCGCGAGAAGACGCTGAACACCGTGCGCGCCATCGCCCAGGCGGGTTTCGAGGCCGCGCCGCACCTGTCCTGCGTGGGCAGCACGCGTGCCGGCATCGCCGCAATTCTGGACAGCTACCGTGCACAGAACATCCGGCGCCTCGTGGCGCTGCGTGGCGACCTGCCCAGCGGTACTGCCACGGCAGGCGAGTTCCGCTACGCCGGCGAGCTCGTGCAGTTCGTGCGGGAGACGCAGGGCGCCGACTGGTTCATCGAGGTCGCGGCCTATCCCGAATACCACCCCGAGCAGCGTTACAGCCAGCGCGACCTGCAGCACTATGTGGACAAGGTGAAGCGCGGCGCGAATTCAGCGATCACGCAGTTCTTCTTCAACCCGGACGCCTATTTCCACTTCGTCGAGCAGACCCGCGCGCTGGGCGCGTCCGTGCCCGTGGTGCCGGGCATCATGCCCTTCCACAATTTCTCAAAGATCGCGCAGTTCTCGGCGCGCGACGGCATCGAGATCCCGCGTTGGGTGACCTTGAAGATGGAAGGTTTCATGGACGACGCGGCCTCGATCCGCGCCTTCGGCCTGGATGTGATCACGCAACTGTGCGAGCGGCTGATCGCCGGCGGCGCACCCGGCATCCACTTCTACACGATGAACCAGTCGGCGCTGACGCTCGAGCTCTGCCGGCGCCTGGGGTATGGCGCAAGCTGAGGCCAGAGGCTAACCGCGCTGGTGCACCACGCCGTCCTCGACCAGCATCGCATCCAGCGGCACGTCGTGCGGCTCGGGCGTCAGCCACGGCACATAGCCGTGCGCATAACCGACGCCCACCGTGAACGGCCGCGGCCGCAGTGCCGCCAGGGTGCGGTCATAGAAGCCACCGCCATAACCCAGTCGCAAACCCTTGGGGCCGAAGCCGACGCAGGGCACCAGCAGCAGTTCGGGCTCGAAAGCCTCGGTGTCCTTCGGCTTGGGGATGCCGTAGGCGTCTTCTTCCATCGGGCAACCCGGAAACCAGACGTGAAAGCGCAATTGCTTGGTGTCGCGGTTGATCACCGGCAGGCCGATGCGGCGGCCGGCTTCGGCCTCGCTCCAGCGGAACAATGCCGGCAAGGCATCGAACTCGCCCTTGATGGGCCAATATGCACCGATGGTGCGCTCGTTGCGACCCACCAACCACACGCGCAGCACCTCCTGCAGGTGCACCGAGCGCTGGTGGCGGTCGACCATGGACTGGCGCTCGCCTTGCAGCTGGCGGCGCAGCGTGGCCTTGTCGCGCATCGGCTCGAGGCTCATCTTCAATGAATCGTCCATGGTGCGGCGGGAAGGAAAGCTTGGCATTGTGAGGGTGGCAAACCTAGACTGACGAAGTGTCGGTGTCGGGGACGTGCAAATGGCAGACCGAAATGCAATGGTCGATCACTGCCTGGAGTTGCTGGCGCCGATGGGCGCGCTGCAGTCGAGGCGCATGTTCGGCGGCCACGGCCTGCGCATCGACGGGCTCTTCATGGCCCTCATCGCCTATGACAGGCTGTACCTGAAGACCGACACGATGACCCGGCCGGCATTCGCCGAGGCGGGATGCGAGCCCTTCGTCTACGAGGGCAAGGGCAAGCCGGTGACGATGAGCTACTGGACCGTACCGCCGCAGGCCTTGGAGTCGCCCGAGCTGATGCGGCCCTGGGCGCGGCTGGCCGTCGAGGCTGCGCTGCGCGCCAAGGCGCAGGCGCGTGCGCTACCGCCACTTGAAGGATCCCGACGCAGTGCCAGCAGCAAGGGCTGATCGTTGGCATCTCACACCAGCGCCCCCGAAGCAGCGACCTTCGCACGCGCAGCGCCAGCAGAGTGCGAAAATCCACGCTGTGCGACGAACCATGAACCGTATTCAATCCATGCTCGACGCAGTGGCTGCAACTACGTGTCGATTCCACCTCCGACGTCCCGCGCGCCGTCTGCGATGGGCCTGCTTGGGCATCTTGCTGTGCCTGGGCGCTGGCTTGGTGCAAGCCCAGAACGAGCATCAGGTGGTGCTCGACGCCCGTGACGCCCTGCGCAAGAAGGACAAGGCACGTCTTGTCGCTGCCACGGTTGCCGCTCGGCAGAACCCGTTGGCGCAATGGGTGGAGTACTGGGAGCTGACCAACCGGCTCGGCACCGCGACCGTCGACGAGCTCGAGGCCTTCTACGCGCGCTGGCCCGGTACCTATGTCGAGGACAGGCTGCGCAACGACTGGTTGCTGGAACTGGGCAAGCGGCGCGACTGGGTCAACTTCAGCCGCGACTTCCCGCGTTTTCGCATGAACGACGACCGCGAGGTCACGTGTTATGAGTTGCTGACCCAGCACCTGGGCGGCATCGATGTGCGCGAAGCGGCTCGCAGGGCATGGTTTGCCCAGCGCGATGCGGACGATGGCTGCGACCTGCTGGCCAGCAACCTTTACGCCGCCGGGAAATTCACCGAACAGGACGCCTGGCAGAAGGCCCGCTTGTCGATCGAAGCGAACCGGCCGGCCGTGGCGCGCTCGGCGGTATCCCTGATCAGCCCGGCAGCCTCGGTGGCGGTGGCGGCGATGGCACAGAACCCCGAGCGCTACCTCAAGCAGCTTGCGCCACGCGGCGATGCCGTGTCGACGGAGTTGGCCACCTTGGCCCTGTTGCGCCTGGCGGCGAAAGACAACGAGGCTGCGGCCGCTCAACTCAAGGCGCGCTGGCAAGCGGTTTTGCCGAAACATCTTGCAGCGCTGGCCTGGGCCGGCGCCGGCAAGCAGGCGGCGCAAAGCCTGCTTCCCGAGGCGGCGTCGTACTACCAACGCGCCTGGCAACTGCGTCGCGATCTGCCCGCGGGCAAGCTGGAGCTTGCGCCCTGGTCCGACGACATGCTGGCCTGGCAGCTGCGCTCGGCGTTGCGCTACGACGGACCCGACGCTGAACGGTGGGCCTTGGTCGCGAACGCAGCGGGCGCCATGAGCACGTCGGAGCAGAACGATCCGGCCTGGGTGTACTGGCGGGCCAGGGCAATGCGGGGCCAGGCGGCGCCCGGCCCGGACGGTGAAGCCGCGCGCCTGGCCGCGAAGCAGGCGCTCGAGTCGATCGCCGGTCAGATGCATTTCTACGGCAAGCTCGCGCTGGAGGATCTGGGGGGCACGATGGTCTTGCCGGCCAGCCCTGTGCCGCTGACGGCTGCCGAACGTGATGCTGCGGCGCGAACTCCCGGCTTCAAGCGGGCCTTGCTGCTCATTGGCATCGGCTTGCGCAGCGAGGGCGTTCGTGAATGGAATTTCACGCTGCGTGGCCTTGATGATCGGCAGTTGCTGGCGGCCGCCCAACTGGCCTGCGACAACGAAGTGTGGGATCGTTGTATCAACACCAGCGACCGTACGCGCAGCGAGGTCGACATGGCGCAGCGCTTCCCGATGCCCTTCCGCAAGGATGTCGTGGCACAAGCCGGCGCGATCGGCCTGGACCCGGCCTATTTGTATGGCCTGATCCGCCAGGAATCGCGCTTCATCATGGATGCGCGCTCCCACGTGGGGGCGTCCGGCCTGATGCAGATCATGCCGGCGACGGCACGCTGGACGGCGAAGAAGATCGGCATGGACTACAAGCAGGACATGATCACGGATCGTGACGTCAACCTGAAGCTGGGCACGGCCTATCTGAAGCTGGTGCTGGACGACTTTCAGGGCTCGCAAGCACTGGCGGCTGCGGCCTACAACGCCGGCCCGGGCCGGCCGCGGCGTTGGCGCGATGGCCCATTGCTGGAGCCCGCTGCGTGGGCGGAAAACATCCCGTTCGCCGAGACGCGCGACTACGTGAAGAAGGTGCTTTCCAACTCGGTCTACTACGGCGCGCTGCTGAGCGGTAAGCCTGAATCGCTGAAGTCGCGTCTGGGGCCGCAAATCGGGCCGCGCGAGGCGAGCAGCCCGGCAACCAACAAGGAAATACCTTGAGCCAGATGAAGCGAGTTCTGCTGCTGGGCGGCACCGGTTTCGTGGGCCGCGCGGTGTGCGAGCGCCTGGTCGAGCAGGGCGGTGGCGCTGGCGTGCGCATCACCGTGCCGACGCGCCGCCTGTCGCATGCCAGATGCGTGCAATTCCTGCCGACTGTGGACCCGATCGAATGTGATGTGCACGACGAGGACGTGCTGGCGCGGCTGGTGGCTGGGCATGACGCCGTGGTCAACCTGATTGCCATCCTGCATGGCAGCGCCGCCGAGTTCGAGCGCGTGCATGTGCGTCTGGCGCAGCGCCTGGCAGCCGCATGCACAGCAGCAAATGTCAGGCGCGTGATTCACATCAGCGCGCTCGGCGTCAGCGCAACGGCGCCTTCAGACTACCTGCGCAGCAAGGCTGCAGGCGAGGCAGCATTGCAGGCTGCGCCGCTGGACCTGACGCTGCTGCGTCCCTCGGTCATCTTCGGGGCCGAGGATCGTTTCCTGAATCTGTTTGCCGCATTGCAGGCGGTGTTCCCGGTGTTACCGATGGCCGGCTTGTCGGCACAGTTCCAGCCGGTATGGGTGGAGGATGTCGCTGCAGCCGTCGCGCATTGCCTGTTCGACCCGGCGACTGCGGGTCAGACTTTCGAGTGTGTCGGCCCGCGCATCTTCACGCTGGGTGAACTGGTGCAATTGGCTGGCCGGGTTTCGGGGCACGAACGCAAGTTGATCGCACTGCCGGATTCGATGGGTGAGTTGCAGGCCTGGGCCATGGAGATGCTGCCTGGCGTTCCGCTGATGTCGCGCGACAACGTGAGGTCGATGCAGGTGCCCAACGTCGCCACCCGGCAGTTGCCGGATCTCAAGGCTCTGGACATACGACCGAGTGCGCTGGAGTCGATTGCGCCCCAATATCTCGCGCCCGATGCCAGCATCGCGCGATTGAATCGTTGGCGCGCGCTGAGACGCCTCGCTTGACCAACCGCCTCGCGAAGTCGGTGCTGCTGTGGGGTGCTTGCATGGCGACCGGCGCGGCGGCGTCCGCCGAGGCCATCGTCGGCACCTGGCTCACCGACGACGGCGCATCCAAGGTCGAGGTCAGCGCTGCCAAGGCGGCCGACGGCAGCGTGGTCTACAACGGCAAGATCGTCTGGCTGAAGGAGCCCACCAAGGACGGCAAGCCGCTGCACGATGCCAACAACTCCGACGCGGCGTTGCGCAAACGCCCGATCATGGGGCTGCAGATCCTGTCGGGGTTCAAGGCTGCGGGCGGCGGTTGGGGCGGCGGCACGGTGTATGCGCCGCGCGCCGGCAAGAGCTTCCCGGCGGGGCTGTCGATCTCAGCCGACGGGCGCCTGCAGTTGAAGGTCGACGCCGGCCTGTTGTCGAAGACCGACTACTGGACGCGTTGAGCGTTCAGATCGCAAGCCGATGCCTCAGGCTTTGACCCACAGCAGCGACGCCGACTGCCCGGCTGCATGCCACGCGGCCTCGTTGGCGGCCAGCACGGCCGGCAGGCCGCCGTAGCGCTCGGCGTGCGTGCCGGCCGTGGCCAGGTCGCCGCGCTCGAGCGCGGCCGCCATGGCCAGTAGCGGTGCCCAGGGGCCGCGCCGCTCCACCAGTGCCGCCTGCACATCCGGCGGCAGCTTCAATGGCGCCACCGCCTCGGCCATCGGCATCGGTACCATCACGTCCAGCAGCGACAGCAGGCCCATCGTGTACAGCGTCGGCGCAGGCGCTCCGACGGCGCCGGCGAGGCGCTCGAACAACAGTGCGCGTGCCAACGCGATCTCCTGCAGGGCCCGCGCCGCGGCACGGCCGGGCAGCGCGGCCAGCAGCCGCGCGCACAGCCAGCGATAGATCGAGTCGCGGCCGAGCAGCATCACCGCCTGGTCGGTGGCCTCGACCCGGCGCTGCAGACCGAGCAGCGGGCTGTTGGCATGGCGCAGCAGTTCGTAGGACAGGCTCACGTCGGAGCGCAGTTCGGCTGCGATCTCGGACAATTCGGCGTCCTGCAGCACCTGGTTCAACAGCCGCGTGACGCGTGCCATGGCGGGGGGAAGCGGCACCGCACCGCGCGGCGCGCCCTGGCGGTCATGGTGGCCCGTGGCCATGTCGGCGCCGGCGGCGAGCACGGCCTCGACATCGTCGACGTTGGCCAGGCCCGCGACGACGATGCGCGCGCGCGGCGCCGCGCTGCGGCAGGCGGCGACGGCCAAGACCGTCGCGCCACGCTCGACGCCGTCGGCGTCGATGTGCACGAAACCCGCGCCGCGCCGAGGGGACCGGGCTGCGCCGAGCACCGCGCCTGTGGCACGCAGCGCGTCCAAGGTCGGGGCCCGTCCTTCGTCGAAGGCGTCAGCCTGCAGCACCAGCCATTGGTTCTTCAATTGCGACAGCAGCGCCGGCCGTGCCAGCCATTGCGACGACAGTGTGCTGGGCAGCGCCAGCAGTGCGACACGGCCCGATTCGGCCACCGGACGCGTGGCCGCGATCCAGGCGCTGAGATGCGCCCCGAGCACGGTGTCGTCGGCACCCTGGGACAGGCGTCGTTGCAGCAACTCGGGCAAGGGGAATTCGAAACCGGCCAGGCGGCCTTCGCGGTCGATCAGCGGCCGGCGTGCCACCGGCAGCGGTGGCACGGCTGGTGGCGCCGCGGTGGAGGCCGGCAGGCGTGTTGCCGCACGAGGTGCGCTGGCCACGGGCAGTCGTGTCGCTGGCGGCGCCGGCGGAGCCGCCGTGTCGCCGCCGCGGCCGAACAGGCGCGACAACCAGGCGCTCAATGGCCTACCCTCCGCGCTGCGCGTTTCGGGCTGAGCGCTTGGGAGCAATTCGGCGTGCTCATGGCAGGCGCGCCCGCACCGCTCGCGCGGCACGAACATAGACAAACAACGCGACACTGAGGCATCTTCACTGGCCGTCCTTCCGCTCTAGGCAGAGCGCTCGACGCGCGAGTCTAGGCAGCGCCGTGGCGCGCCTATGGCAGGAAATGCGGGTCGAATGCCACCTTTCAGAACAGCGGTGGTGGCAGCGCGCTGATCGGCGGTGGGCTCGGCGTGCTGTGGGTGCGCTGGTCGGCCAGCGTGACCCAGCCGCCACCCATCGCCTTGTAGATGTTCACCGCCGAGGCGAACAACGAGGCGCGTACCGAGGCCTGGTTCAGCTCTGCCGGGAACAGCGCCTGTTCGGCCTGCAGCACGGTGGAGTAGCTGGTGTATCCGCCTTCGTATTGCAGCCGCGCGAGCTCGTTGTATTCCTTCAGCGCCGCCACCAGCTTGATCTGCGCGGCCAGTTGCTCGCGCAGCTTGGTGTTCGCGACCAGCGCGTTGTCGACGTCGCCGAAGGCATTGCGGATCGACAGCTTGTAGCTCTCCAGCGCGGCCAGCTGGCCGGCCTCGGCCTGCGCCACCTGGCCGCTGACCGCGCCGAAGCTGAAGATCGGGCCGATGACCGAGCCGCCATAGCTCCACACGCGCGCACTGCCCTTGAACAGGTTGGACAGGTCCCCGCTGGCGCCGCCGAAGGCGCCGGTGAGCGAGATGCTCGGGAAGTAAAGCGCCTTGGCCGCGCCGATCTGCGCGTTCGCCGCGATCAGCTGCTGTTCGGACTGCAGCAGGTCGGGGCGGCGTTCGAGCAATTCCGAGGGCAGGCCCGCGGGCACGCTGGGCAGCTTCAGCTCGTCGATTGTCTTGCCGCGGGCGATCGGGCCGGGGTCGCGGCCGATCAGTACTGCCAGCGCGTTCTCCGTCTGCGCCATCTGCGACTCGATCAGCGGGATCTGCGCGGCGGCCGACTCGTACTGCGACTCGGCCTGCGCCACGTTCATCATCGACACTTGGCCGTACTCGAACTGCAGCTTGAAAAGATCGACCGATTCGCCGTAGGTGCCCAGCGTCTGCTTCGCCACCTCGAGCTGCGCATCCAGCCCGCGCAGCTGCAGGTAGCTGTTGCATACCGAGGCCACCAGCGACAGGATCACGCCACGCCGCGCCTGCTCGGTGGCCAGCACGTCGGCCAGCACCGCCTCGGACTGGCGCTGCACGCGGCCCCACAGGTCGATCTCCCAGGTTGCAGACAACACCGCCTGGTAGGCACTGGTCGGGTTCGGGTAGTTCGGCAGTTGCGCGGCGAAAGCCGGCTCGCGGTTGCGCTCGCGCGTGGCGCCGCCACCGTAGCCGACCTGCGGGAAGAACTGCGAGCGCGCTTGCGTCAGCAGCGCGGAAGCCTGCTGCACGTTGGCCGCGGCGATGGCGATATTGCTGTTGTGCGCCAGCGCCTCGTCGATCAGGCCGTCGAGCACCGGGTCGCCGAACTGGCGCCACCACAGCGTGTCGCTAGCCTCCACCGCGTCCTTCGTCGCGTAGTGGAAGGCATTCGGAGTCACCAGCTCGGGGCGTTTGTAGTCCGGGCCCATGACGCAGCCGGCCAACAGCGTGGCTGCCAACGTGCTCAGGATGTGCCTGCGCACCTCAGCCGTCCTCGTGCTTGGCGACGGGCGCTGCTGCGGGCGCCTTGCCCTTGCGCCGCTCGGCCAGCCGGTCGAAGATGTAGAAGAACAGCGGCACGTACAGCATGGCCAGCGTGGTCTCGCCGATCATGCCGCCGATGATGCCGGTGCCGATCGAGTGCCGTGCGTTGGCACCGGCACCGAGCGCCAGCGCCAGCGGCAGGCAGCCCACCGCGAAGGCCAGCGAGGTCATGATGATCGGGCGCAAGCGCTGCTCGCCGGCCAGCCGTGTGGCCTCCATGATGCTGTGGCCCTGGCTGCGAAAGTCCACCGCCGCCGACACGCGCAGCACCGCGTTCTTCGCGCCCAGCCCGATCAGCACCAGCAGTCCGATCTGGAAGTAGACATCGTTCTCCAGCCCGCGGATCGCGTTGACCGCCAGCGCGCCGAGCACGCCGAAGGGGATCGCCGTCATCACCGCGCCGGGCAGCGTCCAGCTTTCGTACTGCGCAGCCAGCACCAGGAACACGATCAGCAAGCCGAAGGCGAAGGCCAGCATCGAGGTGCCGCCGGATTGTTTTTCCTCGAAGGCCAGGCCCGACCAGGCGCCGCGGTACTGCGGCGGCAACGTGGCCGCGACTTCCTCCATCGCGCGGATCGCCTGGCCCGAGCTGTAGCCGCCGGCCGGGCCGCCGATGACCTTGGCCGCCGGGAAGCCGTTGAAGTGCGGCAGCAGGTCCGGCCCCGCCGACCAGCCGGTGTCGACCACTGCCGACAGCGGCACCATCTTGTTGTCGTGGTTGCGCGTGTACAGCCGCGTCAGGTCCGCGGGCGTCTCGCGATAGCGCGCATCGGACTGCAGGATCACCCACCAAACGCGGCTGAACTGGCTGAACTGGCTGACGGTCAAGGAACCGAACTGGGCCTGGATCGCGCTGTACACGTCCTGCACCGGCACACCCAGCAGGGTGGCCTTGTCGCGGTCGACATCGGCGCGCAACTGCTGCGCGCTGGCGGTGAAGGTGCTGTTCAACCCGGTCAGCTCTGGGCGCGCGCGCGCTCGCTCGAGGAAGGCCTTGGTCTGCGCCTCCAGCGCCACCGGCGAGCCGGCGGCGGTGTCCTGGATCCAGAACTCGAAGCCGCCAGTGCTGCCGATGCCGGGGATCGGTGGCGGCGAGATCGGCAGCACCACGCCTTCTTCGATCACCTTGGCCTCGTTGAACAGCTTGACCAGGATGGCGCGCGCGTTCTGCTCCTTGACGTTCTCCAGCTTGTAGCGTTCATCGAAGGGCTTGAAGGTGACGAAGAAGGTGGCGGCGTTGTTCTTGAAGCCGCCGTCGATCAGGCTGTAGCCGGTGACCATCGATCGCTTGTCCACGCCGGGGATCTTCGCGAGCATGGCGTCGACACGCTCGGCCACCGCCTGCGTGCGCGACAGGCTGGCCGACTGCGGCATGACGATGGCCACCACGGCGTAGCCCTGGTCCTCCTGCGGCACGAAGCTGGTGGGCAGGATCGAGAAAAGGTGCCAGATGGCGTACATGAATGCGCCGAGCAGCACGAACGCAATCACCATGCGCTTGATGACGAATTCCACCGCGTGTCCGAAGCCGCGCGTGATGCGGTCGACCTGACGATTGAACCAGGCGAAGGGCCCGCGTTGCGGTGGCGGGTTGTGCTTGAGCAGCGCCGCGCACATGGCCGGCGTGAGTGTGAGCGCGATGAAGCCCGACACCGACACCGAGATGACGATGGTGATGGCGAACTGCTTGTACAGCTGCCCGGTGGTGCCGGGCAGGAAGGCCGCGGGGATGAACACCGAGGCCATCACCAGCACCACGGCGACCAGCGAACTGCCGATCTCGTCCATCGAGCGGATCGTCGCTTCCTTCGGCCCGATGTGGTGCTGGTGCATGTTGCGCTCGACGTTCTCGCACACCACGATGGCATCGTCGACGACCATGCCGATGGCCAGGATCAGCCCGAACAGTGTCAGCAGGTTGATGGAAAAGCCCAGCGCGAGCATGCCGGCGAAGGTGGCGACCAGCGAGACGATGATGGCCACCGCGCAGATGAACGTGGTGCGAAAGCTCTGCAGGAACAGGTACACCACCAGCACCACCAGCACCAGCGCCTCGGCCAGCGTCTTCAGCACCTCCTCGATCGACAGGCGCACGAAGTCGTTGGTGTCCAGCGCGATGGCGTAATCGATGCCGTCGGGAAAGCGCGACTTCATCTGCGCCAGCGACTTGCGCACCGCGTTCGACACCACCAGACCGTTGGCGCCGGGCTGCTGGTAGATGGCGATGAAGGTCGCCGGCGCGTTGTCCAACCGGCTGTCGACGATGTACTGGCGCAGACCCACGTCGGCACGCGCCACCGCGCCCAGGCGCACGATCGCGCTCTGGTCCTGGCTGGCGCGCAGGATGATGTTCTCGTACTGGCGCGGGTCGGTGAACGGGCTCTGCGTGACCACCGGAAAGGTCAGCTCCACCGGCGCCGCGTTCGGCGGCTGGCCCACCTGGCCCGCGCCGAACAGCGCGTTCTGCTGGTTCACCGCATTGGCGATGTCGCTGGTGGTGATGCCCAGCGAGGCCATGCGGTCCGGGTTCATCCAGATGCGCATCGCCTGGTCGGGCACGCCCATGATCTGCGCCTGGCCGGCGCCGGGCACGCGCTTCAGCGCATCGAGCACGTACACGTTGGCGTAGTTGGCGACGTACTCGGCGCTGTAGCGCGCCGCCTCGCCGGTGATGGCCACCAGCATCATGATCGTCGCCGACTTCTTCTGCACCGACACGCCCTGCTGCGTCACGGCGGACGGCAGCTGCGGCAGCGCCAGGTTGACGCGGTTCTGCACCTGCACCTGGGCGATGTCGGGGTCGGTGTCGAGCGCGAAGTACACCGTCAGCACCAGCTGGCCGGTGGCCGAGCTGGTGCTGCTCATGTAGAGCATGCCGTCGACGCCGTTGATCTGCGCCTCGATCGGCGAGGCCACCGAATCGGCCAGCGTCTTCGAATCGGCGCCGGGGTAGCTGGCCTGCACCGTCACCTGCACCGGCGTGATCGCCGGGTACTGCTGCACAGGCAGCGCGGTGATCGACACCAGCCCGGCCAGTCCGATCAGCAGCGCGACGACGACCGCGAAGATCGGCCGTTCGATGAAGAAGCGAGAGAACATTCAGCGACTGGCTGCCGATGCCGCGGGTCGTGCAGCGGTGGCGACACCGTCACGCGAGTTCACCACCACCGTCGCGCCGGCCGACAGCCGCTGGCCGCCATCGACCACCAGTTCGTCGCCGGCGCGCAGCCCTTCGTTGATGAACCAGCTGTCTTCGTACCAGTCGCCCACCGTCACCGGCCGCAAATCGGCCTTGCCTTCCTTGTCGACCAGCCAGACGAAATGCCCCTGACCGCTTTGCTGCACCGCGCGCTGCGGCACCCGAATCGCGTTCGGACGCTTTCCGCCCCTGAGCCTCGCGCGCACATACTGGTTCGGGCGCAGCATGCCTTTCGGGTTGTTCACCGTGGCGCGGATCAGGAAGGTGCCGGTCTGCGGGTTGTACGAGGGGTCGGCAAAGGTGATCTTGCCGGTGAAGGGGAACACGCTGCCGTCGACCTGCTCGATCTCGACGGTCATGCTGCGGTCCTTCGGCAGAATCAGCCGCCCCGCCTTGACGTCGTTCTCGATGCGCTGGTATTCGTTCTCCGACAGGCTGAAGTTGACCCACATCGGCGACAGCACCGACACCGTGGTCAGCTGGCTGTTCTGCGTGTTGACGTAGGAGCCGTCGGCCACCTGCGCATAGCTGCTGATGCCGTTGATCGGCGAGCTGATGGTGCAGTAGCTCAGGTTCAGCTGCGCCGAGACGAGCTGGGCCTTGCTTTCCTCCACCGCGGCGCCGGCCTGTTCGTACTGGCCCTGCGCGTTGTCCAGGTCCTTCTGCGACAGCGCGTTGCGCGCCGCCAGCGGCTTGGTGCGGTTGAGGTTGGCGGTGGCCACCTGAAGCGAGGCCTGGTTGCGCTGTAGCGCGGCGGCTGCGCCGTCCACCTGGGCCTGGAAGGGCTTCTTGTCCATCAGGAACAGCACCTGGCCCTTCTTCACCACCGAGCCTTCGGTGTAGACGCGCTTGTCGAGGAAGCCCGACACGCGCGCCTGGATGTTCACCGCCTGGGAGCTCTGCGTCTGCGCCACGTACACCGCCGACACCGGCACATCCTGGGCCTGCACGGTGACGATGCTCACGTCCAGCGGCGCGGGCGGCGGTTTTTCCGGCGGCTTGCCGCAGCCGGCCAGCGCGAACAGCAAGCCCAGTGCGGCCAAGCGTGGGTTCACATTTCGGGTGTGCTTGCCGGCAGCGGCCATGGGGATCGGCGGGAAGCCTTGATTGCGGACCGGCACAGCATAACAACTGCCCACGTCATCGCAAGGCCGCCACCCCCTTGCCTATACGCGCTCGATCACCAGCGCGATGCCCTGGCCGACGCCGATGCACATCGTGCACAGGCCGTAGCGCCCACCGATGACTTCCAGCTGGTTCAGCGCGGTGGTCGCCAGCCGCGCACCGCTGGCGCCCAGCGGGTGTCCCAGCGCAATCGCACCACCATTGGGATTGACGCGCGCGTCGTCATCGGCGATGCCCAGATCGCGCAGCACCGCCAGGCCTTGCGCGGCAAAGGCTTCGTTCAGCTCGATCACGTCCATCTGCTTCAGGTTCAACCCGGTCAGCTCCAGCACCTTGCGCACGGCCGGCGCCGGGCCGAAGCCCATGATGCGCGGCGCCACGCCGGCGGTGGCCATGCCGACCACGCGTGCGCGCGGCTTCAAGCCGTGCTTCGCGGCAGCGCTCTCGCTGGCCAGCAGCAAGGCGCAGGCGCCGTCGTTCACACCGCTGGCGTTGCCGGCGGTGACCGTACCCTCGGGCTTGACGATGGGCTTGAGCCGGGCCAGCGCGTCGAGCGAGGTTTCGCGCGGGTGTTCGTCCAGGCTCACGACGACCGGGTCGCCCCTGCGCTGCGGCACGCTGACCGGCGTGATCTCGCGCTCGAAGAAGCCGCTCTTCTGACCCGCCACGGCCTTGAGCTGCGAAGCCAGCGCCATGCGATCCTGCGCCTCGCGCTCGATATTGAACTGTGCGGCCACGTTCTCTGCGGTCTCGGGCATTGAATCGATGCCGTACTGCTGCTTCATCAGCTTGTTCACGAAGCGCCAGCCGATGGTCGTGTCGTACACCGTGTTGGCGCGCGAGAAGGCCGTCTCGGCCTTCGGCATGACGAAGGGCGCGCGGCTCATGCTTTCCACGCCGCCGGCGATCATCAGCTGCGCCTCGCCGCAGCGGATCGCGCGCGCGGCCGAGCCCACGGCATCCAGGCCCGAGCCGCACAGGCGGTTGATGGTCGCGCCCGGCACCTCGATCGGCAACCCGGCCAGCAATGCCGCCATGCGCGCGACGTTGCGGTTGTCCTCCCCGGCCTGGTTGGCGCAGCCGTAGAGCACGTCGGCCACGGCCTGCCAGTCGACCTTGGGGTTGCGCGCCATCAGCGCGCGGATCGGCACCGCGCCCAGGTCGTCGGTGCGCACGGACGACAGCGCGCCGCCATAGCGGCCGAAGGGGGTACGGATAGCGTCGCAGATGTAGGCGTGGGTCATGGCAGTTCCTCGGGTTCGCGGTCAGTGTAGAACCGAAGCTCAGGCGCCTTCGGCCGGCTCCAGTATGTGGATCACGCGCTTGGCCATCAGCTCCTTGACGCCGGCGGCATAGGCCTTCATGTGCGGCGCCACCGCGTGCGCCTGCAGCGCCGCCAGGCTGGCCCATTTCTCGACGACGACGAAGCTGTCCTCGCCCACTGTGCCGGGCGATTCCGGCAGGCCGCGCGCATCGACGGTGGCGACGTATTCGATGCAACCCTCTTCCTGGCGCACGGTGACGGCATTGGCATTGAAGGCCTGCAGCACCTTGGCGCGCTGGCCGGGCTGCGTCGTGAGCATGGCGACGACGTGGATCATTTGGGAATCTCCTTCGAGGAGTGAACGGCAGGCGGCCATTCTGTGCCCATGCGCCGCCTGAGGGTGCCCCCGAAGCGACAACCTGCACGGCCCGGTGTAGGCTGAACGCGCCCCAATCCGCCGGAGCCCGAACATGGCACTGACCCTGTCCCACACCCGCGGTCCCAGCGAGCCGCCGCTGCGCGACCTCACGCTCGGCGACCTGCTGGCCTGGGCGGCCGAGACCACGCCCGATCGCATCGCGCTGATCGCCGGCGTGGCCGACCCCGCCGCGCGACGCCAGTGGACCTACGCCCAGCTGCATGCCGAAGCGCTACGCACCGCACGCGCGCTGCGCGCCCACTTCGAGCCCGGCGAGCGCGTGGCGGTGTGGGCGCAGAACCTGCCCGAATGGGTGATGCTGGAGTTTGGCGCGGCGCTGGCCGGCGTGGTGCTGGTGACAGTCAACCCGGCCTTTCGCGCACAGGAGCTGGAATACGTGCTGAAGCAGTCGCGCAGTGCCGGCATCTTCGTCGTCGAGGCATTCCGCGGCAACCCGATGCTGGCCACGGTGCTGAAGGTGGCGCCCGATTGCCCCGAACTGCGCCACGTGCTGCGCTTCGACCAATGGGACGAGTTTCTCGCCCGGGGTGAGGCGCCCGGCATCGCACTGCCCACGGTGCAGCCGATGGACGCGGTGATGATCCAGTACACCTCGGGCACCACCGGCTTCCCGAAGGGCGCGCTGCTGCACCACCGCGGCCTGGCCAACAACGGTGCGCACACCGCCGAGCGCATGGGAGTCAAGGACGGCGCGGTGTGGGTGACGACGATGCCGCTGTTCCACACCGGCGGCTGCGTGTGCTGCGTGCTCGGCGCGGTGTCCAAGCGCTGCACGCAGGTGCTGGTCGAGGCATTCGAGCCGGGGCTGGTGCTCGAACTCTTCGGCAGCTACCGCGGCAACGCGATGATCGGCGTGCCGACGATGCTCGTCGCGATGATGGAGCACCCCAGCTTCGCCGACACCGACCTGTCGAGCACGCAAGCCATCTGCTCGGGCGGCTCCACCGTGCCGGCGGCGCTGGTGCAGCAGTTCGAGCAGCGTCTGGGCGCGCCCTTCACCATCGTCTTCGGCCAGACCGAATGCTCGCCGGTGGCGACGATGACGCGGCCCGACGACAGCGTCGCCGACAAAGCCGGCACCATCGGCACGCCGCTGCCGCACGTGGAGGTGAAGATCATCGACCCCGATACCGGCGCCACGCTGCCGGTCGGGCAGATCGGCGAGTTCTGCACGCGCGGCTACCTGGTCATGCACGGCTACTTCGAGAACCCCGAGGCCACCGCCGCCGCCATCGACGCCGACGGCTGGCTGCACACCGGCGACCTTTGCGCGATGGACGCGCGCGGCTACTGCACCGTGGAAGGCCGGCTCAAGGACATGATCATCCGCGGCGGCGAGAACATCTACCCGCGCGAACTGGAGGAGCTGCTGTTCCGCCACGCCAGCGTCGGCGAGGTGGCAGTGGTGGGGCTGCCCGACGCCAAGTGGGGCGAGCAGGTGGCGGCCTTCCTGCGGCCCAAGCCGGGGCAACGCATCGACAAGGATCAGCTCAGCGACTACATGCGCGACAAGCTGGCGCCACACAAGACGCCGCGCCACTGGTTCGTGCTCGACGCCTTCCCGCTGACCGGCTCGGGCAAGATCCAGAAGTTCAAGCTGCGCGACAGCTGGCTTAAAGGTGAACTGAGCGAGCTCTGAGGCCGCGCGGCCATACGCCGCGAAGGCCTTGCCTATGATCGACCCTCGTCGCGCGGGCAAGCCTGCGCGACCACCGTGTTCGACAGGGTGGACTCAATGGGTTTCAACATGGGCGGCGGCATGCACAACACGGTAGGCATCATCGGCGTCGGCTCGGTTGGCGCCAGCGTGGCGATCTCGACACTGGTGTCCGGCGCGGCCGACGAACTCTGGCTGCACGATCTGAATGCGGCGCGCGCCGAGGGCGAGGCGATGGACCTCGCGCATGGCGCGTGTTACTACCCGGGCTGCAAGGTTCGCACCGCCAGCATCGATCAGATGCGCGAGGCGCAGGTGGTGGTGGTGGCGGCAGGGCGTGGCAGCCGCGCCGACGAAACCCGGCTCGACCTGCTGCGCGACAACGCCCGCGTGGCGCATGACATCGGCCTCGCATTGGCCGGCTTCGACGGCACGGTGGTGGTCGTCAGCAACCCGGTGGACGTGCTGGTGCAGGTGCTCACGCAGGCCAGCGGCCTGCCGAGCGCGCGCGTGCTGGGCACCGGCACCATGCTCGAGACCGCGCGGCTGCGCCAGATGCTGGGCCACCAGCTGCATGTGGCGACGGATTCGCTGCATGCGCAGGTGGTGGGCGAGCATGGCGATTCGAAGGTCGTGCTTTGGTCCGGCGCCAATGTCGGCGGCGTGCCGCTGCGTGACTGGCCGGGCTGGCAGCGCAGCCAGGAGCCCGGGCTGGCCCACCAGGTGCGCACCGCGGCCTACGAGGTGATCCAGCGCAAGGGTTTCACCAACCATGCCATCGGCCTGGTCACCGCGCGGCTGCTGCGCAGCCTGCTGCGTGGCGAAGACCGCGTGCTGACGGTATCGAGGGTGCAGGATGGAGCGCTGGGCCTGCACGACGTGGCCCTGTCCCTGCCCACGGTGGTGGGGCGGCAGGGCGGCACGCTCGTGGTCGCGCCGGCCATGGACGATGCGGAACACGCGGCCTTGGCGCAGTCTGCGCGGGTGCTGCGCGACGCGCGCGCGTCGATCGGCGAGCTCGGGTAGATCGGGCAGCCGGTCACAATGGCACCACGAAGCTGGAGTTTGGAAACGTCGAGTTGCGGCGGCAGCCTGTTGCCCCAACACCAAGATTGGCGACGCAGAGAGGAGGGCCCATGGATATCGAGCAATTCATGCGAGGCTACAAGAGCGCGTGGGAACAGCGCGACGAGAAGGCGTTTGCCGCCTTGTTCGCACCCGACGGCGAGTACCACAACACGCCCTTTGCGACGCAGCGTGGCCAGACGCAGCTGGAGGCGTACTGGTGCCGCGTCAAGCTTCAGGAAGACGTAAGATTCGATTACGAGGTGCTTGCGGCGACGCCCGACACCGGGCTCGCGCACTGGCATGTGCGCTACCAGGTGGCGTCCGAGGAGCTGTTCCAGATCTGGGCTCGATCGACCGGCACCAACCTGATCGCGCGCCGGCCCGGCGACCCGCTGCCTCGCATGGTGCTTGACGGTGTCTTGCAGGCGGAGTTCGATGGTGCGCTGTGCAAGTGCTGTCGCATCTGGTGGCACAGCCAGCCGATGACACCTTGACGCTGCGCCGAGCCGATCCGACGATGTGGTGCATGGATGGCACTGAAGCCGGCCGTGACCGATCGGCCGGCCATCGAAGCTTGGAGGATTTGCCATGCGTAAACGAATCATCGTGCCCGTCCAGCCCGATGCCGCGCTGCCCGAGGACCAGTGGTTGGATCTGGAAGCGCTTGCCGAGGTCGAGATCAGCTCGGAAGACGCCGCACATCCGGTCGAATTCGCCCTGCTGCCCGGCCAGCCCTCGGGTTGGCTGGCCGCTGGGCCCGGCAAGCAGATCCTCCGGCTGATCTTTGCCAGGCCGCAGCCGCTGCGGCGCATCTGGCTGCGCTTTGTCGAGAGCCACGTGCAGCGTGCGCAGCAGTACAGCCTGCGCTGGTCGCCGGATGGCGGCACGAGCTTCAGCGACATCGTGCGCCAGCAGTGGAATTTCAGCCCGCAGGGTGCGACGCAGGAGATCGAGGATCACCGCGTCGATCTGCCCGCCGTGACGCTGCTCGAGTTGAGCATCGACCCGGACACGGCCGGTGGCGGCGCGGTGGCGTCACTCGAGGCCTTGCGCCTGGCCTGACGCGGCCGACCCGCCAACACTTGTGCCAACTCAAGGTTTGCGACGCGGGCCCTGCCTAAAGTGACCCTCCGCGCGGCTGACGCGGCTTGAAGGAGGGAAAGCATGTACCAACGCCTTCTGGTACCGGTGGACGGCAGCGAGCTGTCGGATCGCGCCATGGACGGCAGCTTGGCGCTGGCCAAGCAATTGGGTGCCGCGGTCATCGGCTTCGTCGCCGAGCCTTTGATGGCGCCGGTGTCCGGGTCGCGCCCGCCCGCCATGCTGGAGGATGAGGTCATGGGGCATGACGCGATGACCGAGGCCCATGCGCGCGAAGTGCTGTCGCGCTTCGAGGCGCGCGCGCGGGAGGCGGGCGTGGCCTTCGAAGGCCACCACGACCAGGTGCCGAACGTCGACCGCGCCATCATCGCGGCGGCCGAATCGCATGGCTGCGACATCATCGTCATGGTCACGCACGGCCGCGGCGCCTTCGGCGAGTTCCTGTTCGGTTCGCACACCAAGGCGGTGCTGGCCGGCAGCCAGCTGCCGCTGCTGGTGCTGCACTGACGCAGGTCGCTACGACTTCAGTTCCGGGAAATCCTCCTCCCAGAACTCCAGCGCGCCGCGCTCGCCTTGCGCACGGCGCGCCTCCTCGGCCTGGCGCAATTCCACGCGGCGGATCTTGCCGGAGATGGTCTTCGGCAGCTCGGCAAACTCCAGCCGGCGCACCCGCTTGTAGGGCGCCAGCCGGCCGCGCAGGAAGCGCAGGATGTCCAGCGCCGCTTCGCGCGATGCGCTTTGGCCGGGTTTCAGCACCACCACTGCCTTGGGCACCGCCAGCTTGATGGGGTCGGGGCTGGGCACCACCGCGGCTTCGGCCACGGCGGGGTGCTCGAGCAGCGCGCTTTCCAGCTCGAAGGGGCTGATGCGGTAGTCACTGGCCTTGAACACGTCGTCGGCGCGGCCGACGTACCAGTAGTAGCCGTCGGCATCGCGCCGCGCCACGTCGCTGGTGCGGTAGTGGGCGCCACCCAGCAGTTCGGTGGTCTTCTCGGGCTGGTCGATGTAGCCCTGCATCAGGCCCGTCGGCGCGGGCTGCAGCACGACCGCCAGCTCGCCCTCATCCGCTTCGCGGTCTTCGGTGTCGAGCAGCACCATGCGATAACCCGGCATCGGCTGGCCCATCGAGCCGGCGCGCACCGCCAGCCCGGGCGGGTTGCCGACCATGCAGGTGCTTTCGGTCTGGCCGTAGCCGTCGCGCAGCGTCAGACCCCACGCGGCACGCACCTTCTCGATGACCTCGGGGTTCAGCGGCTCGCCGGCGCCGATGGCCTCGTTCAGTTTCACCGGCCACTTCGCCAGGTCTTCCAGGATCAGCACGCGCCACACCGTCGGCGGCGCACACAGCGAGGTCACGCCGCAGCGCACGATGGTGTCGAGCGTGAGCTTCGCATCGAAGCGCGCCTGGTTGACGATGAAGATCGTCGCGCCGGCGTTCCACGGCGCATAGAAGCTGCTCCACGCATGCTTGCCCCAGCCCGGCGAACTGATGTTGAAGTGCACGTCGCCGGGGCGCAGGCCGAGCCAGTACATCGTGCTCAGGTGCCCCACTGGGTAGCTTTGCTGCGTGTGCAGCACCATCTTCGGCTTGGCCGTGGTGCCCGAGGTGAAGTACAGCAGCAGCGGGTCGCTGGCGCGCGTCGCGCCCTCGGGCATGAACTCGCTCGATGCGTCGTCCGCCTGTGCATAGTCGGCCCAGCCCGGGGCTTGACCGCCAACCAGTGTGCGCGTGTAGTCACCCGGTACGTCGGCGAAGCGCGCCACCGCGCTGGGGTCGGCCACCACGTGGCGCATCTGGCCGCGTGTGATGCGGTCGGTCAGGTCTTCTGCGGCCAGCAGCGTGGTCGCCGGGCTGACCACCGCGCCGAGCTTGATGGCGGCCAAGGTCAGCTCCCACAGCGCGACCACGTTGGGCAGCATCAGCAGCATGCGGTCGCCACGTTTCACACCGCGCGAGCGCAGCCAATTGGCGACGCGGTTCGAGCGCTCGGCCATCTGCGCAAAGCTGAGCTTGTGTTCGCTGCCGTCCTCGTTCACCACCCACAGCGCGGGGCGGGTGTTGTCGCGTGCGTGCACGTCGAACCAGTCCAGCGCCCAGTTGAAGTCCTGCAGCACGGGCCATGCGAAGCCGGCCACGGCGCCGGCGTGGTCGCCGCGGTGCGCCAGCAGAAAGTCGCGCGCCGCACTGAAGGCCAGGGTGGGTGAAAGTTTCATGGGAGTCGGTAGGCAAGCAGGCATGGCGCCCGGGCCGACAATTGTGTAGGCTTTGGCCCTGTCCCGACCGGAGGCCCCGCGATGAAACCCGTTATCGAACTGCTGAACAAGCGCGGCGGCACCCTGTGGCACGCGCGCCCCGACGACACCGTGTTCCAGGCGCTGCAACTGCTGGCGGAGTACGAGGTCGGTGCCTTGATGGTCATGGACCAGGGCAAGGTGCTGGGTGTGGTATCCGAGCGCGACTACACGCGCAAGATCGCGCTGCAGGGCAAGAACTCGAAGGAGACGCGGGTCGCGGACATCATGACGCGCGAGGTGGTTTCGGTGACGCCGAACAAGGGCACGCGCGAGTGCATGGCGCTGATGAGCGAGAAGAAGATCCGCCACCTGCCGATCATCGAGGGCAACACCGTGATCGGCATGATCTCCATCCGCGACCTGATGGACGACATCATCGCCGAGCACGAACAGACCATCGAGCAGCTCGAGAACTACATCAAGTCGTAGCCTGCACCGGCTGGCCGGTCGCCTTCCAGGCGCTGATGCCACCGACCAGGTGGCGTGCGTCGGCACCCATCGCGCGCAGCGCCGCGGTCAGGCCCTGACTGATCTCGTGGCCGTGGGCGCAATAAAGCACCACCGGGCAATCCTGGCGCACCCCGTCCTTCCAGTCGAGCCAGGCGGCCGGGTCGAGCCAGGCGTCGTCGGCAATGTGGCTGCCGTCCTCGGCGCGGGCCTCGGCGCGGCGCACGTCGAGCAGTTGAAAGGCAAAGCCGCTGCGCTGCCACAGCGCGAGTTCGGGCACGGTGATGATGCTCATGACGATGTCCCCTGAAGTAGGAATTGAGTTGCCAAGCCGGCCAGCGCACTGGCCGCGATGACGGTAATCACGCCGCGCTTGAAGCGGAACAGCGCCAGCGCGGCGGCGATGGCGATCAGCGCTGCTGGCCATTCGAAAGGGCCATCCAAACCCGTGGGCCAGAGCACGTGCCGGGCGAAGAACAGCGCCAGGTTGAGCACCACGCCGACCACCGCGGCGGTGATGGCCGTCAGCGGCGCTGTGAACTTCATATCGCCGTGCGTGGATTCCACCAGCGGCCCACCGGCGAGGATGAACACGAAGGACGGCAGGAAGGTGAACCAGGTCACCAGCGTCGCCGCCAGCGCGGCGCCGATCAACATGCCCTGCGGCCCGAACAGCGCCTGGATGTCGGCGCTCTGCCAGCCACCCAGGAAGGCCACGAAGGCCACCACCATGATGAGCGGGCCGGGCGTGGTTTCGCCCAGCGCCAGGCCGTCGATCATCTGCGTCGGCGTGAGCCAGCCGAAGTGGCCGACCGCGCCCTGGTAGACGTAGGGCAGAACCGCATAAGCGCCGCCAAAGGTCAGCAATGCGGCCTTGGTGAAGAACCAACCCATCTGCGTATAGGTGCCAGCCCAGCCGACCCAGGCCAGCAACGCACCCATCGGCAGCAGCCATAACACCGCGCCGGCCAGCAGCACGGTGCCCAGGCGCCGCGCGCTGTAGCGCGCATGGGCCGGCGTCGGTGTGTGATCGTCGATCAGTGCCGCGCCATGCGACCTGCTGGCGCCCCCGTGGCCGCCTCCGGCACGGAAATACTGCGGCCGCAAGCGCCCGCCCAGGGCGCCCAGCACGGCAGCCACCGCCACGATGGCCGGGAAGGGCGCATGCAAGGTGAAGATGGCGATGAAAGCCGCCGCCGCGATGGCCCACAGCCAGGCGTTGGTCAGCGTGCGCGAGCCGATGCGCCAGGCAGCGTGCAGCACGATCGCGGTGACGGCCGGCTTGATGCCGTAGAACAGCCCGGCCACCACCGGCTGCTGGCCCAGCGTGAGGTACAGCCACGACAGCGCGATGAGGATCAGCAGCGACGGCAGCACGAAGAGCACGCCGGCCGCCAGGCCGCCGAGCGTGCGATGCATCAGCCAGCCGATATAGGTGGCGAGCTGCTGCGCCTCGGGTCCGGGCAGCAGCATGCAGTAGTTCAGCGCATGCAGGAAGCGCCGTTCGCTGATCCAGCGCCGCCGCTCTACCAGCTCGGCATGCATGATGGCGATCTGCCCGGCCGGCCCGCCGAAGCTGATGAAACCCAGCTTCAGCCAGAAACGCAGCGCCTCGCCGAGGGGGGCCTGCGACGGCGCGGCAGTGTCGTTCACGTCGTCGCTCATGGGGCGGGTGCCGGGGTGGCGTACAGGGCATCGAACACGGCGTCGGCTGCCGATTGCAGCGCGGCATCGTCGGCATGCAGCTCGCGCAGGCCGCCGAGCACGGCCTCCAGCCCGGCCGCCTGCGGCACCGGGATGCCGCCGACATCGAGCACATGCACCAGCGCGGCCAGGCGCTGCAGCCGCGCATCGGTTTGCAGCGAGAAGCTGGCGCACAGCACCTCGAAGCTGACGCGCGCGCCGACATGGCTGAAACGCGCGCCGTCGTAGTCGAAGCCGAGCGCGCCGCGCGGCGCCTGCGCCGGCTCGTCGAGCCACAACAGTCGGGCCTGCGGGTCGATGAAGCGCCGGATCAGCCAGGCGCAGGCCAGCCGGTCGACCCACGGTCGTGCGCGCGTGACCCAGCGCTTGCCCAGGAACTTGCGCCGATCCAGCCGCGCGATGCCATGATCGGCGCGCGCGCTGGGCTCGCCGCGCGAGAACTGTCGGTCGAAAGCCTCACGCAGCGCCGCCAGGTCGGCTTGCGCCTGTGCGGATGCGGCGCCGGGGTAGTGGTCGATCAGCCGCAAGGCCTGCAGCGATTCGGCCACCACGCGCAGCCGGCGCCGTGCCTCGCCCTCGGCCAGGGTGTCGAGCACCGCATGCAAGTCATCGGCCAGGACTCGCCAGTCGGCATAGGCCGCGCTGCGATCGAACAATGCCAGCACCTGCTCTTGCTGCGCGTCGTCGCGCGCCGCCAGCGCCAGCACCATGGCGCTGCCGCCGTGCTGCTGCACCTCGGCCGCCAGCGCATCGAGCAGCGGCGCCTGCGCCGCGGGCAGCAAGTAGGCGCCGTCACGCAGCGCAGCGCAGCCCAGTGCCTTCAGCGCGCGCCAGATGCGCAGCCGCACGGCATTCGGCTGGGTTGGCAGGGTGGCGACGAGCAGGGCCCACATGTCTGAAGCATATGCTACTAATATGGAAATTTCTATTACATCATCGCTCGAATCATCGTACCGGGCCGTGCGTTGCAAAATCGGGTGAACTTCCGGCACACCTTTCCATGACCGCTGCATTCGACCCACAAACGATCCGCGCCCTGGCCTTCGACGTCTTCGGCACGGTCGTCGACTGGCGATCGTCGATCGTGCGCGAAGGCGAGATGCTGTCCGCAGCGAAGGGCCTGCAGGTCGACTGGCCGGCCTTCGCCGATGCCTGGCGCGCCGGTTATGCGCCGGCCATGGACCGCACGCGCGGCGCCGGCCAGGCCTGGGCCGACATCGACACGCTGCACCGACAGATTCTCGACAGCCTGCTGCCGCGCTTCGGTCTGCAGTCGCTGGGCGAAGACGAGGTGGTGCACCTGAATCGTGTCTGGCACCGGCTCATGCCCTGGCCCGACGCGGTTGGCGGGCTGAACCGCCTGCGCGGCCGCTTCGTGATCTCGACCTTGTCCAACGGCAATGTCTCCTTGCTGGTCGACATGGCGAAGAACGCCGGCCTGCCCTGGGACGCGGTGCTGTCGGGCGAATTGATCCAGAAGTACAAGCCCGATCCCGAGGTCTACCGGATGGCGGCGCGGCTGCTGGGCTGCACGCCTGCGCAGCTGATGCTGGTGGCCGCGCACCCCAGCGACCTGCGGGCCGCCAAGGCCTGCGGCCTGCGTACCGCCTACGTGCACCGCGCGCTGGAGTTCGGGCCCGACGCGGCGCCGAAGGAGGCACGGCCCGAGGGCTTCGATCTCGTCGCCGCCGATTTCATTGACCTGGCCGGGCAACTGGCGGCCTGAATGAACGAAGCTGCCGCCGGCCAGGTGTTGCTGCTGCGCGCCTTCGAGAGCACCGGCTTCGCGCACTGGAGCGACGCCGACCGCCTCTGGGCCAGCCGTGCGGCGTTGCAGTCGCTGGGCGACAAGGCGTCGGCCGACGACTTCCTGGTGGCGCGTGCGCAGCTGGGCCTGCAGAAGCTCGCGCCGCACGATGCGTTGCTGGCGCGCTGGCGCACGCTGCGGCCGCGGCGAATCGCCTGGCTGCTGGCCGTGGTCGCGCTCGGCCTGCTGCTCGGCCTGCTGGTGGATCGCATCGGCAGCAGCCAGCGTATCAACCTGCTGGCCCCGCCGGTGTGGGCGCTGATCGCCTGGAACCTGGCG
>JAHECC010000157.1 GCA_024641965.1 Rubrivivax sp. | reverse complement strand
ACCAGCAGCATGCTGACGCCGTCCTCCTTGTTGATGCTGCGCATGATGCGGAAGATCTCGGCCACGATCAACGGTGCCAGGCCGAAGGACGGTTCGTCCAGCAGCAGCAGCTTGGGCCGCAGCATCAGCGCGCGGCTGATGGCCAGCATCTGCTGCTCGCCCCCAGACAGCGTGCCAGCCTGCTGGTGGCGCCGCTCCTTCAGGATCGGGAAGCGGGTGAACATGCGTTCCATGTCCTGCGCCAGTTCAGTCTTGTTGCCGCGTGCGTAGGCGCCCAGCCGCAGGTTCTCCTCGACCGACAGGCCGGTGAAGGTGCCGCGCCCGTCGGGCACATGCGCCACACCCATGCGTACCACTTTCTCGGTGGCCATGCCGACCAGTTGCTGGCCGTCGAACTCGACGCTGCCACTGGTCTTGACCACCTGGCACAACGCGCGCAGCGTGGTGGTCTTGCCGGCGCCGTTGGCACCCAGGATGGCCGTGATATGGCCCTGCTCGAGCGAGAAGTCGACGTCATACAGCACCTGCGTCGCGCCATAGGACGCGCACAGCTTGTTCACTTCCAGCAGCTTAGGCATCGGCGGGCGCCCCCAGATAGGCTTCGATCACGTCCGGATGCTTCTGGATGTGTTCGGGCGTGCCTTCGGCGATCTTGCGGCCGAAATTCAACGCGACAATGTGGTCGGACACGTCCATCACCAGGCTCATGTGGTGCTCGACCAGCAGCACGGTGATCTTCAATTCGTCGCGCGCATGACGGATCAGGCCCGCCAACTCACCCAGCTCCTCGTGGTTCAGGCCAGCAGCCGGTTCGTCGAGCAGCAGCAACTTGGGCTCGGCTGCCAACGCGCGCGCGAACTCGACACGCTTTTGCGTGCCGAAAGGCAGGTCGGCCACCGGCCGGTCGCGGAACGGTGTCAGCTTCAGGTCTTCGATGATCGAATCGGCACGCTCGCGCAGGCGCCGTTCTTCGGCACTGACGCTGGGCAGCCACAAGGCGCTGGCCAAGAAACCTGCCGAGGACCGGCAGTGCGCGCCGACCATCACGTTTTCCCTCACCGGCATGGTGCGGAACATCGCCAGGTTCTGGAAGGTGCGGCCCATGCCAAGGCCAGCAATCTGGTGCGTGGGCGTGTTGGTGATCGACCTGCCCTCGAACAGAATGTCGCCCTCCTGATACTGGTACAGGCGGCTCAGGCAGTTGAACAAGGTGGTCTTGCCGGCGCCGTTCGGGCCGATGAGGCCACAGATATCTCCACGCTTGACGTCGAAGCCCACGCCGTCGAGGGCAACGATGCCGCCGAATCGAACGGTCACGCCGCGTACGCTGAGCAGGGGGTCCGAGCTTTTCGCCATGTGTCTCCGGAATGTCGTTCTTCGATGGGTTCCCGGCGGCAGGGCCGCGGGACCGGTGGGTTATAGGCCGCAATCGTGTCGGCTGGCAATCAGAGCTTTCTCTGTCCCGCAGGCGACAGCGGCCAAGGCCGCGAAGTCGGCCCGGCAAGCGCGGGGGGATGCTGTGCGCAGCGAACGGGTACAATCTCTGCACAGACATGCACAGGACCGTTTCTTCAAGGTCTTCTCCGCTTCACCGCCCTGGCCCACGTGGCCGCGGCCGGCCCGGTTCGAATCCCCCCTGTTTGATGTTTCTTGAGTGTCTCTGTCCGCGTCATCGAAGGCGTTGACGCGGTGGTTTGTTTTACTTTTTCACTTTAGGAATTTCATACATGGATACCCCCACCCAGACCGGCATCGTCAAATGGTTCGACGACGGCAAGGGCTTCGGCTTCATCACGCCGGAATCCGGCGGCAAGGACCTGTTCGCGCACTTCAGCGAGATCAAGTCCGGCACCGGCTTCAAGACGCTGCAGGAAAACCAGCGCGTCGAGTTCGAAGTCAAGCAAGGCGCCAAGGGCCCGCAAGCCGCCAACATCCGCACGCTGTAAAGCGCCGCGAGGACTGGGCTGCGCCCAGTCTGCCCCCCGCGGGGGGCAAGCTAAGTGGCGAAGCCACCTTTGCTTGAAGCGCGCCGATCCGGCCGACGGCACCGCAGCGATGCGGTGCCGCTTTTTTTTCGGCTTCGGCGAGGCGCCATGCGCCTTCACGTCGCCGCGCGAGACGAGCCTGCGCCGCAACGCCCGCGTTGTCAGGCTTCGATCTCGATGCGCAGCGCTTCGAGGAAGCGCGACACCATGTTGTAGCCGGCCACGGTGGCGGTGAGTTCCACCAGCTCGCGCGCATCGAAGTGCCGGCGCAGCGCATCGAACAGCGCGTCCGGCACCTGCACCTGCAGCGTCATCGCCTCGGCATAGGCCAGCACCGCGCGCGCGCGCGCATCGAACAGCGGCGAGTCGCGCCACGTGGCCAGCGCATCGATCTGCTCCTGCGACGCGCCTTCGGCCAGCGCCACCGGGGCATGCTGCGCGAATTCGTAGGGCGCGCGGTTCAGCAGCGCAACCTGCAGGATCACCAGTTCGCGCAGCGCGCCATCCAGCTTGGTGTGGCCGCGTATCGCCCCCATCAGTTGATTCCAGCCGTCCGCCACCGGAGCGCTGTGCAGCAACTGCTTGTCCAGGTTGAGCAGCGCGCCACCGCGCCGCTGCAGTACACGCTGGGCCAGCGCCGCATCGACGCCAGGTGAATCGGCTTGTTTGTCGGGCAATCGGGCCATCGTGGGTTCCTCGCTCGGGGGTCGCGTTGACAAGAAACGATACACGACGAAACCGGCGCGAAAGGACAGACGCGCGGCCGGCCGGCACGATCAGGCCATCCTCAACCAACGGGTCAACGACCCCAAAAGGAAAGCACATGAAAACCTGGATCAAGCGAACCCTGATCGGCCTGTTCGGCGCCTCCATCCTGGTCGGCGGCATCGCTGCGTATGGCCATCGTCACTACGGCTGGCACGGCGAACACTGGAGCGCCGAAGACCCGGCCGAGTGGCGTGAGCGCATGCTCGAACGCGCCGGCAAGGAGCTTCAACTCAGTGCAGAACAGAGCACGGCACTGGGCGTGGTCTTTGACAGGATGCGCGAACAGCGCAACGCGCTGATGGCGGGCAGCGCATCGCCGCGCGAAGAACTGCGCGCGCTGGTGGCGACCGAGCGCTTCGACAAGGCGCGCGCGCTGGCGCTGCTCGAGCAGAAGACGAACGTGATTCGCAGCCAGACGCCGGAAACGATCGAGGCCATGGCCGCGTTCTACGACAGCCTGAAGCCCGAGCAGCAGCAGCAGTTGCGCGACTTCATGAACAAGCGCGGCCGACATGGCCGGCGTTCCTGAGTCGCGTTTGCGTGCGATTGCGGTGCACGGGCATCATGCTGACATGCACCGCATCCTGCTGATCGACGACGACGAACTGCTGGGGCCGCCGCTGGCGGCCTATCTGCAGCGCTTCGACATGCGGTTGGACAGCGCCACGCGGCCCAGCGAAGGCCTGGCGAAGCTGCGCGGCGAGGCCTACGACGCCGCCATCCTCGACGTGATGCTGCCCGAGATGGATGGCTTCGAGCTGTGTCGCACGATTCGCAAGGACAGCGAGCTGCCGATCATCATGCTCACCGCGCGCGGCGAGGTCATGGACCGCATCGTCGGCCTGGAACTCGGCGCCGACGACTACCTGCCCAAGCCCTTCGAACCGCGCGAGCTGGCCGCGCGGCTGCAGACCATCCTGCGACGCGCGCGCAGCGCGCCGGCCGAAGAAGCCGTGGCGCTGCACTTCGACGGTCTGCATATCGACCTGGCGCGCCGGCAGGTGCAGCGGCTGGATCAATCCGTCGAGTTGACCGGCACCGAGTTCGAATTGCTGGCCCTGCTGGCGCGCGAGCCGCAGAAGGTCTTCAGCCGCGATGAAATCCTGAACCGCTTGCGCGGCCACGAAGCCGAACTGCACACGCGGGCAGTGGACATCCTGATCAGCCGGCTGCGCAAGAAGCTCGAGCCGCTGGACTGCATCAAGACCTTGCGCAACGCGGGTTACGCTTTTGCCGGGGCGCGCGCTTGAGCGCGGCCGCGCAGACCGTCACCCGGCCGCGTTGGCGCCACCGCATGCGGCGCTCGCTGGGCATGCGCCTGGTGTTGCTGTTCCTGCTGCTGGCGCTGGCGATGACCGGCATTTTCCTGGCCGGCATGCAGCGTGCGCTGTCGGGCGGCTGGAGTGGCATCGTGCGCCCGCTGGTCAGCGACTATGTAGACCGGCTGGCGGCAGACCTTGGCTCACCGCCCGATGTGACACGTGCCCGGGCGCTGGTGCAGCGGCTGCCGCTGTCGGTGCGCATCGACGGGCCTCGGGTGCAATGGGATTCGCATCCGCGCCGCCGAGGCTGGTCCTCCGACCACCGGCACGACGGCGAAGACGACGGCTGGCTGCTGCAACGCGACAGCGCCGACGGCCACCGCATCGTCTTCGGCCTCGGCGATGCCAGCTGGGTGAAGCGCCCGCGCACCATTGGCTGGTTCACGTTGGCCGCGCTGCTGCTGGTGACGCTCATCGCCTACGGCTATGTGCGCCATCTGTTCCGGCCGCTGGACGACATCCGCGCCGGCGCGCTGCGCTTCGGACAGGGCGACTTCGATCAGCCGATTCCGCAGCGCAGGCAGGACGAACTGGGCGACCTGGCAGTGCAGGTCAACACCATGGCGCGCGACATCCGCGCCATGCTCGACGCCAAGCGCGGCCTGCTGCTGGCCGTGAGCCATGAGCTGCGCTCGCCGCTGACGCGTGCGCGGCTGAATGCCGAACTGGTGGCGCCCGGGCCAGAGCGCGACGCGCTGCTGCGCGACCTGGGCGAAATGCGCGACCTGATCACCGACCTGCTGGAAAGCGAAAGACTGGCCAGCGGGCATGCGGCCCTGCAGCGCCAGGCCACCGACCTGAATACGCTGGTACGCGATCTGGTGGCCGAGCAGTTCGCCGATGCGGAGCTGCAACTGGATCTGGCCGACGCGCTGCCCCGCGTGTCGATCGACCCGATGCGGCTGCGGCTGGCGCTGCGCAACCTGCTCGACAACGCCCTGCGCCACAGCCCGGCCGGCGCGGCGCCGGCGCAAGTCCGTACCCAACTGCACGATGGCCGATTGATGCTGAGCGTGCGCGACTTCGGTCCCGGCGTCGACGACGCGCAGCTGCCGCATCTGAGCGAAGCCTTCTACCGCGCCGACGCGGCGCGCCAGCGCAGCACCGGTGGCGTCGGTCTGGGGCTGTACCTGTGCCGGCTGGTGGCACAGGCGCATGGCGGCACGCTGCAACTGCGCAATGCGCAGCCCGGCCTTGAGGCCACGCTGAGCCTGCCGCTGAGCGCGCGCTGAGGCGGCCGATCAGGTCTCGATGCGTCCCAGCCGCACCATCGTCGTGCCCACCTTCATGTGCACCGACGAGGGCATCACCAGCACGGTCTGGTCGTAGGGCGCGCACACGGTTGCGCCGCCGTCGGTGGCGATCGGCTCGCCGGCCTTGGCCAGCACCTGCAATCCCTTGAACTCGCGCACGAAGCGGAAATCCGGGTGCCTGGCCACCACCGCCTCGGTCACGCGCACCAGTTGTTGGCGCGCCGGCGGCACGCGGCCGACGCGCTGCAGGTGCTGCCGCACGAAGGCCGCCGGCAGCGCGCCGCTGTGGCCCAGGAAGCGCAGCAGCGTGTCCATTGCGACTGCTTCGGCGCCGCGCTCCCAGTGCTGGCCGCATTCGATGAGCAGCGCAGTGCGTGCACTGGCCGGGTCGCCGAAGCCGCCGCGCTCGATCATGCGCAAGCCGGCGGGATGGCCGGTGTCGATGAGCAGCACCTCGGGCACGGCCAGGCGCCTCGCCAGCGCCGCGCCCTTCTCGCCACCGCGGCCGGTGGCACCACACACCATCAGCGGCTTGCAGGGCTCGTGCATCGAGTGCAGGTCGAGCAGCAGGTCGGCCGCATCGACGAAGGGCCGCAACTCACGTGCACGCCGCAGTTCGATCGAGTCGCGGGCGCCGAGCAGGGCCTCGTCGGCCCAGACGCGGTTGAAGTCCTCGTCGGCGTAGCGGCTGCGGTCGGGGTCCTGTGGATCCCAGCGGGCGAAGGCCTCGATGTTGCCGAAGGCCACGGTCAGCCGGCCTTGCGGCACCTGCCAGTGATCTTGCTGGGTGAGCAGCCAGTCCAGCGCCAGCGCGCCGCAGATCTCGTTGCCGTGCGTCAGCGCCTGCACCATGACATGCGAACCCTTCCTGCCGGAGTCGAAGCTCCAGACATAGGGCGTGCCGGTATTGCCTTGCGCCCAGCGCAAGATGTCGGGCGCCGTGAGTTCGATCGGACGTGGTGGGCTCATGTCTTTGGCAGCTTGGCTGAGGACGAGACGAGGGACAAAAGAAAGAGCCCCGCGCGGGCGGGGCTCGGTCGATCAAGGGCGCAGTGGTTTCACTGCTGCTGCTGGATACCGGCGATCGCCCACGACGGGCTGTCGCCCCAGCGCAGCAGATGCCAGATCTCGTCGAAGTCCTGCACCGGCTCATCGGCCTCCTCGCGGATCTGGCCGTGGAAGCGCACGCTCACCACCTGGCGCTCGCCTTGCTGCTCCAGGTCCAGCACCTCGGCATCGACATGGACCACGTCGGTGGTCTGCGCCTTGCCCTTGCGGTCCTGCAGATCGATGCGTGCCATGGCGAACATTTCCGGCGTGGTGAAGCTGCGCAGGTCTTCCAGATCGCCGGCGTCGTTGGCGGCCTGCATGCGCACGAAGATCATCTTGGCGATGCGCTCGAAAGCTTCCACGTCGAAATCGGCCGGCAAGCTCGCGGGTCGGCCATTCGGCTGCCCGCCCAGCGGGGACAGCAAGGTTCGGCCATCGGCCGCCAGGTTGGCGCCCGGCGACGCGGGCGTTTCAACCCGACGCGGGTTGGCGTCGGCCTCGGCCGGCACCAGCTTGTTCCACGACGGCGCCGCGGGCCCGGCGCCTGCGCCCGCGGTAGCGGGTTGCTGCGGGTTGGCCCGGCGCATCAGGAAGCGGATCACCATCACCGCCGCCAATGCCAGCAGCGCGATCATGAGAAAGTTGCCGAAGGCCTCGCTCAAGCCCAGATGGCTCATCAGCGCGGCGATGCCCAGGCCGGCTGCCAGACCGGCGATCGGGCCCATCCAGCCGCTCCTGCCCGCCGCCGCTGCCGTGCCGGCGCCTGGTGCGGGTGCCGCCTGGGGCGCCGCAGCCGGCTTGTTCGGCGATGCAGGCATGCTGCGCTTCATGCCGCTGAAGCCCCCGCCGCCGAAACGCTTGGCCTCGGCGATCGTCGGTGCCACGGTCATCACCGACGCCACGACCACGGCCACACTCAACAACCAGTTCTTCATTACAGTTCCTCGCTCAGGGCCCAAAACCACCGCACAGGTAGGGGCGGAATTCCGAAGGTCAAACTCGACTTGCCACAGGCACTGGCCTGCAGCAGTCAGCCTTGGACATTGTGACAGTGCCTCAAGTTCCCTCGCACCCGGGAGAACCATCGCCGATCGTCACCGGTGGCGTCAGCCGGACCCGCGCGCCGGCCAGTGCGACTTGCTGGCCGGCGCGCAGTTTGCAGGTCTTGCGAAGTTCGGTTCGGCCGTCCACCTGCACCTGGCCTTCGGCCACCAGCGCCTTGGCGCGGCCGCCGCTTTCGGCCAGGCCGGTGGCCTTGAGCAGCGCGTCCAGCGGGATGAATTCGCCGCGCAGTTCGAAATCGATGTGGCGCATCAACCGAGGCTGAATTCCTGCGCCAGCAGTGCGTAGGACTTGCGCCGCACCTGCGGGTCGTGGGCCCAGGTGTTGACCACCAGTTCGTCCAGCCCGAGCGACGCGGCCAGCGCGCGCAGCTTGTCGCCCACCTGAGCCGCGGTGCCGACCAGCGCCTTGCTTTGCGTGGCCTCGACAACCGGCTTCTCCTCGGCAGTGAAGCCGCGCGCGGCGATGTCGTCGGGCGCCTGCAGCGGACCCAGCCGCCCGCGCATGCGGTCGACGCGCCAGCGGTCGCGGCTCAGCGCGTGGTGGCGCGCCTCGGCTTCGGTGTCCGCCGCCAGCGCCCACACGCAGATCGTCGGCTCGGGCGCGGGGTGGCGCTCGCTCGGCTTGTACAGCGAGCGGTAGAGATCGAGCGCCTGCTCCACACCCTGGCCGTCGGTGAAGAAGTAGGCAAAGGCATAGGGCAGGCCGAAATGCGCCGCGAGTTGTGCGCCGTAGTCCGAACTGCCCAGCACCCAGATCATCGGCAGGTGCGGCCCGCGCGGGTGCGCGATCACGCCATGGTGCGCCTGGCCGGCGTTCCAGAACTGCAGATCGAGGATCTGTTGCGGAAAGCCTTCGGCCGCGGCATAGGCATTCGGGTTCAGCAGCACCGCGGTGCGCATGTCGGCGCCGGGCGCGCGGCCCACGCCCAGATCGATGCGCCCCGGCGCCAGCGCTTCGAGCACGCGGAACTGCTCGGCCACCTTCAATGCCGAGTAGTGCGGCAGCATCACGCCGGCGCTGCCGATCCGGATGCGCGTGGTGCGCGCGGCAATCGCCGCCATCAGGATCTCCGGCGCGGTGCCGACGATCGTCGGCAGGCTGTGGTGCTCGCTCAGCCAGAAGCGGTGGTAGCCGAGCCGCTCGCAGTGCGCCGCCAGGTCCAGCGTGTCGCGGATCGCCGCGTCTTCACTGGAGCCGGCGAGCGAGATCGATTGGTCAAGGACTGACAGCTTCATGCCGCGAGGATGCCACGGCCGTGTCGATCATGCTTGCGGCCGGCCTTGCAGCCGCCGCCTGGATCATGTCGGCCGCCTTTTCGCCGATCATGATCGTCGGCGCGTTGGTGTTGCCGCTGATCAGCCGCGGCATGATCGACGCATCCACCACGCGCAGGCCCTGCAGGCCGTGTACGCGCAGCTCGGCATCCACCACGTCCATAGGTCCGTTGCCCATGCGGCAGGTGCC
>JAHECC010000156.1 GCA_024641965.1 Rubrivivax sp. | reverse complement strand
GTGGAAGTTCATCTGCCGGCTGACGATGGACAGCAGCACCATCGCCAGCAGGCCGATCATGCACAGCGCCGCCAGCCAGGCGGCGCCGTCGTACAGGCCGTCGAGCGCGCGCCGCACGCAGGGCTTACTTGCGGAAGTCGTCGACCAGTTGCTTGCCTTCGGCGCCGGCCTTGTCGAGCCATTCCTTGAGCATCGTGTCGCCGACCTTCTTCATGTCGCTCTTAAGTTGCGCCGAGGGTTGTTCGATGCTCATGCCGCCGGCCTTCAGCGCTTCGATCGATTTGGTGTTCTCCACCTTGCTGGCGGCCCAGCCGCGTGTCTCGGCTTCGGCCGCTGCCTTCTTCACGGCAGCCTGCGTGGCCGGATCCAGCGCGTTGAACGACGCCGTGTTGACGATGACCGCGTTCTTCGGCAGCCAGGCCTGGGTGTCGTACCAGTACTTCAGGTGCTCGTAGGTCTTGCTGTTCACACCGGTGGAGCCGCTGGACATGTAGCTTTCGACCACGCCGGTGGCCAGTGCCTGCGGCAGTTCGGCGGCCTGCACGGTGACCGGCTGCGCGCCGACCAGTTCGGCGATGCGCGCCGTGGCCGGGCTGTAGGCGCGCCACTTCACGCCCTTTAGGTCAGCGGCCGAGGCGATCGGCTTCTTCACGTAGATGCCCTGCGGCGGCCACGGCACCGCGTACAGCATCATCATGCCCTGCTCGCCGAGCTTCTTGTCCATCATCGGCTTCTGCGCCTTGTACAGCTTCATCGCCTCGTCGTAGCTGTCGGCCAGGAAGGGCATGCCGTCGGCGGCGTAGATCGGCCACTCGTTGGCGAAGTTGGCGAGCAGGATCTCGCCCACCTGCGCCTGCCCGCCTTGCACCGCGCGCTTGATTTCCGGCGCCTTGAACAGCGACGCATTCGCATGCACGGTGATCTTCAGCTTGCCTCCGCTGGCCTTTTCGATGTCGTCGGCGAATTGCTGGATGTTGATGGTGTGGAAGTTGTTGGCCGGGTAGGCGGCTGGCAGGTCCCACTTGGTCTGTGCCAGCACGGGCAGGGCCAGCGCACCGGCGGCAGCGGCCAGGAACAGGGGGCGGAAGATGTGCATGCGTTGCTCCAGGGTTCGGTGACGGACAAGGCGAATAGCATAGGCCATGCCAGGGCGTCGCCAGCCCAGGGCCTACCCGCAATTTCCAACCGCCATGGCCACGCTCGGATTGCTGATGCTGCAGACCCGCTTCCCCCGGCCCATGGGGGACGTGGGCAACCCGTCGACCTTCGCCTTCGAGGTGCGCCGCCGCGTCGTGCATGGCGCGACGCCGGCCCGGGTGGTGCGGGGCCGGGACGCCGCACAGTTGCAACCCTTCGTCGATGCGGCGCGCGAACTGGTCGCACAGGGTTGCGGCGCAATCTCCACCAGCTGTGGTTTCCTGGCACTGTGGCAGCGCGAACTGCAGGCTGCGCTGTCGGTGCCGGTATGGACCTCGTCGCTGCTGCAACTGGCCGGACAACGCGCGCTGGGACGGCGCTGCGGCGTCATCACCATCGAAGCGACATCACTGGGCCCGGCGCACTTCGAAGGCGTCGGCGCGGACCCGGCCACGCCGGTCGAAGGCATCACGCCGGGCTCTGCGCTGCACCGCACGCTGATGCAGGACTTGCCTGGTCTCGATGTAGCTGAAGCGCAGCAGCAGGTGCTGGACGCGGCACAGCGTTTGCGGCTGCGGCACCCCGAGATCGATACGCTGGTGCTGGAATGCACCAACCTGCCGCCCTACGCCTCGGCGTTGCGCGCCGCCACCGGCTTGCAAGTGCTCGATGTGGTGACGATGTTGAACCAGCGCATGGCAGCGTTGAGGTCGCGGCGTTGAGGCCAGCACGCCGCGCGGCTCAGGACCGTGGCCGTGTGGTGTTGTCGATCGTGCCGTCACCAGGCGCATGCGGCGCGGGCAGCGCCGCACGCAGTGCTGCCAGTTCGGCGCGCACCGCGGCCAGCTGTCGGTGCACATCGTCCAGGATCTCGCGTTCGATCCGGCGCTCTTCGGTGGCGATCCAGGACGAGGCGATGGCCGCGGCGACCAGCGTGATCGCACCGACGCCCAGAAAGACCACGAACACCGCGAAGATCTTCGATGCCGCCGTGGTCGGCACCGAATCGCCGTAGCCGACCGTGGCTGCGGTGGTGAAGGCCAGCCAAAGTGCCTCGGAGAAGGTCGGCGTGGTCGGCTCCAGCCACCAGAAGCCCAGCCCGCACAGCAGCAGCACGGCCAGCGCGGCGATCAAGCGGTACAGCGTGCCGCCGCGCGTGATCACGTAGTGCGCGGCCCAGAACATGCGGGCCATGGTGAAGAAGCCGACCACCAGCCGGAACCACAGCGCAGGCTGCGACGACGCGCTGGGCGGCAGGAAGGCGGCTGCGACCAGCCCGGCGCACAGCAACAGGTCGAAGCGGTTGGCGCGCAGGTGGGCCTTCAGGTTGCCGCTGTGCCAACCCACGTGCAGCAGCGCGCCGGCCATGACCGCGGCGGCGAGCATGTAGCTCAGCACGGCGATCAACGGCGGCGAGGTATGCAGCAACTCGACGTAGAAGGTCGGCACCGTGCACAGCAGCGCCAGCATCGTCGGCCAGCGCCACAGCAGCTCGACCTGGCGCGCGCGCGGCAACGTGGCCTTGGCGAAGCGCGACGTGAGGCCGAGCTGGTCGGCCGGGCTCAATGGCGTGGCTGCGGCGCTCTTGCGTATCGGCTCGGGTGAGGTCGCGGGCTCCATCGGCGGCGGCTCAGGTCTTGCGCAGGTAGGATTCGGCCAGGTGCACCCAATAACTCGCCCCAGTGGACAGCACGCGGTCGTTGAAGTCGTAGCCGGGGTTGTGCACCATGCAGCCACCCTCGCTGCCGACGCCGTTGCCGATCATGACGTAGCAGCCGGGCACCTTTTCGAGGAAGAAGGCGAAGTCTTCGCTGGCGGTGACGGGCTCGGCGTCTTCGATCAGGCCGTCGGCGCCGAGCCAGTCGCGGATCACCTGCTTGCACAACTCGGTCATCGCCGGGTCGTTGTTCAGCACCGGGTAGCGGCGGATGTAGTCGACTTCGGCCGTGGCGCCGAACACCGAGGCCTGGGCGCGCGCGATCTCGCCGATGCGCTTTTCCAGCAAGTCGCGCACCTCGGGGCGCAGCGCGCGCACCGTCAGCCGCAGCTCGGCCTCGCCCGGGATGACGTTGGGTGCGTCGCCGGCGAGGAACGCGCCGACCGTGACGATGCCGGCATGCAGCGGCGGCACGTTGCGCGAGACGATGCTTTGCAACGCCATGACGATGGCCGCACCGGCCACCACCGGGTCCACTGCCGACTGCGGTATCGCGCCATGCCCGCCCACGCCGCGCACTTTGATGATGCAGGTGTCGCCGCTGGCCATCGCATAGCCGGGAATGGCGAAGAACTTGCCCTCGGGCACACCCGGCCCGTTGTGCATGCCGAACATCGCCTCGCACGGGAACAGGTCGAGGAAGCCGTCCTCGAGCATCCTGCGTGCGCCGGCCTGGCCTTCTTCGGCCGGCTGGAACACCAGATGCAGGTGGCCATCGAAATTGCGTGTCGCCGCCAGATGTCGCGCTGCGGCCAGCAGCATCGCGGTGTGGCCGTCGTGGCCGCAGGCGTGCATCTTGCCGAAGACCTTGCTCGCCCAGGGTTTGCCGCTGGTCTCGCGGATCGGCAGCGCGTCCATGTCGGCGCGCAGGCCGATGTGCTTGTCGGAACCGCCCAGGCGCAGCGTACCGACCACGCCAGTGCCGCCCAGGCCGCGATGCACCGCGTAGCCCCAGCGCGTGAGTCGCTCGGCCACCAGGTCGGCGGTGGCATGCTCCTCGTAGGCCAGCTCGGGGTTGGCATGGATCTGGCGGCGAATGGCCACCATCTCTTCCTCGTGCTGGCGGATGTCGTCCAGGGCGGGCAGGGGCAGGGGAGCATTCATCAGCTTGTCTCCGGGGCAGGCGGCGTCGCCGTCACATTCTGCCCGCAGCACGCGGGCGGCGCCGGAGGCAGACGCGATGATGTAATGCCCGCGGCGCCGGGCACGGCGCGGCCCCTGACCGAGGACCTGTTCGATGCATACCCAAGCTCCGCCGCGCTGGCAGTTCTGGATCGACCGCGGCGGCACCTTCACCGACGTCGTCGGCAAGCGCCCGGATGGATCGCTGGTGACGCACAAGCTGCTCAGCGACAACCCCGAGGCCTATGCCGACGCGGCGGTGGCCGGCATGCGCCACCTGCTCGGCTTGCGCTCGGGCGAGCCGATCACGCCCGAGCGCGTCGAGTGCGTGAAGATGGGCACCACCGTGGCCACCAACGCATTGCTCGAACGCAAGGGCGAGCCGACGCTGCTGGTCATCACGCGCGGCTTCGGCGATGCGCTGCGCATCGGTTACCAGGAGCGGCCGAAGATCTTCGAGCGCCACATCGTGCTGCCCGAACTGCTGTACAGCCGCGTCATCGAAGCGCACGAACGCATCGGCGCTGACGGCGAACTCATCGAGCCGCTGGACGAGATCCATCTGCGCGGGCAGCTGCGCGAGGCCTTCGATGCCGGCCTGCGCAGCGTGGCCATCGTCTTCATGCACGCTTATCGCTACCGCGCGCACGAAGTGGCGGCCGAAACCCTGGCGCGCGCGGCCGGCTTCACGCAGATCAGCGTGTCGCACCAGGTCAGTCCGCTGATGAAGCTGATCGGCCGCGGCGATACCACGGTGGTCGACGCCTACCTGTCGCCGATCCTGCGGCGTTATGTCGAGCAGGTGTCCTCTGAAATGCCGGGCGTGCAGTTGCTGTTCATGCAGTCCTCGGGCGGGCTGACCGACGCGCACGTCTTCCAAGGCAAGGACGCGATCCTGTCCGGCCCGGCCGGCGGCATCGTCGGCATGGTGCGCACCGCACGGCTGGCGCACATTCACAAGGTCATCGGCTTCGACATGGGCGGCACCAGCACCGACGTGAGCCACTTCGCCGGCGAGTTCGAGCGTGCCTTCGAAACCCAGGTGGCGGGTGTGCGCATGCGCGCGCCGATGATGAGCATCCACACCGTGGCCGCTGGCGGCGGCTCGGTGCTGGGCTTCGACGGCGCGCGCTTTCGCGCCGGGCCCGACAGCGCCGGCGCCAACCCCGGACCGGCCTGCTACCGGCGCGGCGGGCCGCTGGCGGTGACCGATGCCAACGTCATGGTCGGCAAGATTCAGCCGGCCTACTTTCCGAAGGTGTTCGGGCCCGCAGGTGACGCGGCGCTGGACCGCGACATCGTGGTGACGAAGTTCAGCGCCTTGGCCGAGCAGATCGAACGGGCCACCGGCGTTAAGCGCAGCCCCGAGGCCGTGGCCGAAGGCTTCATCGACATCACCGTCGGTGCGATGGCGAATGCGATCAAGAAGATCTCGGTGGCGCGCGGCTACGACGTCACGCGTTACACGCTCCAATGCTTCGGCGGCGCGGGCGGCCAGCATGCCTGCCGCGTGGCCGATGCACTGGGCATGGACCGTGTGTTCGCGCACCCGCTGGCGGGGGTGCTGTCGGCCTATGGCATGGGCCTGGCCGACCAGAGCGCGATGCGCGAGGCCGCGATCGAACTGCCGCTGGTCGAGGCCCATGACCAGGTGGCGGCGCGGCTGGACCAACTGGCGCGCGAGGCCGAAGACGAACTGCGCCGCCAGGGCCTGGCGCGCGCCGAATTGCGCACGATGCGGCGCGTGCATCTGCGCTATGCCGGCACCGATTCCGCGCTGCTCGTGTCTTTCGGCAGCGTCGCCGAGATCCGCGCAGCCTTCGAGGCCGCCTACCGCCAGCGCTTCGCGTTCCTGATGAGCGAGCGCGCGTTGATCGTCGAGGCGGTGTCGGTGGAAGCGGTGGGCGCGGGCGATGCGCCGCCCGAAGCCGAGTTGCCAATGCGGCCGGCCGCCCATGCACCGGTGACCGAGACGGTGCAGCTGTTCAGCGGCGGGTGCTGGTGGCCGGCGGTGTTGGTGCAGCGCGAGCAGGCCTTGCCCGGCATGTTCATCGACGGCCCGGCGATCATCGCCGAGCGCAACGCGACCACCGTCGTCGAACCCGGCTGGCGCGCGACGGTGAGTGCGCTCGACCATCTGCAGCTGCAACGTGTGCAGCCGCGCGAGAGCCGCAGCGCCATCGGCACCGGCGTGGACCCGGTGATGCTCGAGGTGTTCAACAACCTGTTCATGAACATCGCCGAGCAGATGGGGCTGCAGCTGCAGAACACCGCCTATTCGGTGAACATCAAGGAGCGGCTGGATTTCTCCTGCGCGCTGTTCGATGCGCAGGGCAACCTGATCGCCAACGCACCGCACATGCCGGTGCACCTGGGCTCGATGAGCGAGTCGATCAAGACGGTGATCGCGCGCAATGCCGGACGCATGCAGCGCGGCGATGTATATGTGCTGAACGACCCGTACCACGGCGGCACGCACCTGCCCGACGTGACGGTGGTGACGCCGGTCTACTTGGACAGGCCCTCCCCCTTTGAGGGGGAGGGAGCGGGAGGGGGTGGGCGTGCGGAAGGCGGCTCGCCGCTTGAGCCGACGTTTTACGTCGGCTCGCGCGGCCACCATGCCGACATCGGCGGCACGACGCCGGGTTCGATGCCACCTTTCTCGACGCGCATCGACGAAGAGGGCGTGCAACTCGACAACGTCAAGCTGGTCGAGGCCGGCCGGCTGCGCGAGGCCGAAATCCTCGAACTTCTGGGCAGTGGCTCACACCCCTCGCGCAACCCGCAGCAGAACCTGGCCGACCTGAAGGCGCAGATCGCCGCCAACGAGAAAGGCGTGCAGGAGCTGCGACGCATGGTGGCCAGCTACGGCCTGGATGTGGTGCAGGCCTACATGGGGCATGTGCAGGACAATGCCGAAGAGTCGGTGCGGCGTGTCATCACGAAGCTGAAGGACGGCGAATTCACGCTGCCGCTGGACAACGGCGCAGAAATCCATGTCGCGATCCGCGTCGACGCCGCGGCGCGCAGCGCGGTCATCGATTTCAGCGGCACCTCGCCGCAGCTGAGCAACAACTTCAATGCACCCACCGCGGTGTGCATGGCCGCGGTGCTGTACGTCTTCCGCACGCTGGTCGGCGACGACATTCCGCTGAATGCCGGTTGCCTGAAGCCGCTGCGCGTGATCGTGCCCGAGGGCTCGATGCTCAACCCGCAGCCGCCGGCCTCGGTGGTGGCTGGCAATGTCGAGACCTCGCAGTGCATCACCAACGCGCTGTACGGCGCGCTCGGCGCGATGGCCTCGGGCCCCTGCACGATGAGCAACTTCACCTTCGGCAATGCGCGCCACCAGTACTACGAGACCATTTCCGGCGGCAGCGGCGCGGGGCCGGGTTTCGACGGCACCAGCGTCGTGCAGACGCACATGACCAACTCGCGCCTGACCGACCCCGAGGTGCTGGAATTTCGCTTCCCGGTGCGGCTGGACAGCTACGCGATCCGCAGCGGCTCGGGCGGGGCGGGGCAGTGGCACGGCGGTGACGGTGGCGTGCGCCGCGTGCGCTTCCTGGAAGAAATGACGGCGTCGATCCTCAGCAACGGCCGTGTCGTGCCCGCCTTTGGCATGGCCGGCGGTGCGCCGGGCCGGGTCGGCATCAACCGCGTCGAGCGCGCCGACGGCAGCATCGAGGTGCTGGCGCATATCGGCTCGGCCGAGCTGCGTTGCGACGACGTGTTCGTGATCGAGACGCCCGGCGGTGGCGGTTGGGGCAAAGTGAACGACGGCTGAGCTCTTGTCAGCGACTCATCGTGAGGTTGGCCTCGTGACGAAATCGTGATCAATTCCTTATCGAGGCGTGATTCCTCAAGCGCCGCGATTTGCGAGCATTGATTCCCTCGACACCCCAAATGGAGGAGGCAATCATGAAGCTCAAGGCACTTTTCGGCGCGATCGCTCTTGCGAGCGCGGCACTGGCCACCACCAACGCCACCGCGGCAGCGACGGACCGCAGCACGGGCCGCGGCACCGGACCGGTGATCTACGTCACCTCGCTCGGCCAGTACTTCGATTCAATCGTCCTGACGGATCTCCCCAACAAGGGCCAGTTCCAGAAGCTGACACCCGGTCCGAACGGACTGGAAACCGACTACGGCCCAGGTATGCCCGGCCATCTCGGGGGCCGCTGGTGGCTCGACTTGAACGGCGATGGCGTCATGAACGAGGGCGACAAGTTCTTCCTTTGCCCACTGCTCGGTCCCGGTCGGACAACGCTGTAGGGGCAGGAAGTCTCAGGTCCGGCGCCACTGGATGAACCTGCGCACACGAGAGCCGGGAAGGCGGCTCTCGTGTCTTGAAATCGGATGAAGCGCTCGGCCTCTCGCGGCAACCGCGTGGTGCCCGGGACCGGCGCCGGCGTGAGAATCGACGGGCCACAGGACAACGTGCCTCGAAGCATCGGCTTTCCAGACGACGCCGTTGAGGTAGCAGGTGAGTCTACGGACACAGCTGTGATCGCAGCGTCGGGTCCCAGCAATCGGCCTTGAAGTTTGGGTGACCGCCTGGCGGCGACGATTGGTCGCGCCGCTCCTGGCCGGGTCTTCCTGCAGCCAGTCGTCGGACCAACGCCCACTGGGTGCGGATTGCGGAATAACACGGACGCACGCCTGGACGTACCCGACAGGTCGCTTTGGTGGGGCCGCCAGAATCGTACGAATCGGCCCACCCTCGGCGCTCAGCCGCCGTCAGATGATCGATGGCGATTCCACTTGAGCCTGCACCGCTTCAGAAGCGCCACATGTTCGGCGCGCCGGCCAGCCGCGTCAGGCGGCGCGCCGATGCTTCCGGCGCCAGGCCCTGCAGCGCCAGCCGGATGTCGCGCGCGATGCGCCCGTTGGTGTAGTAGCTGTGCTGCGTCAGCCCGGCGACGAGCGCGCTGCAATCGACCTGCAGCATCTTCTGGTGCAGTACCTGGGGCCG
>JAHECC010000155.1 GCA_024641965.1 Rubrivivax sp. | reverse complement strand
CGACCCATTGCGGTCCAACACCCTGCACGATTCGGCGCCGCGGAGCTGCCCTTCGGCGGTACCGCCCGCGGCAGAGCACCCTGATCGATCAAGCTAACGGGCACGGCACGCTCGTTCGACCGTCGCCATGCAGCGCGCGGTCGAGCTTGGCGTTCAGGGGTATGGCGTGGGGCTGCGCGTCAGCAGCGCGCCGATGGAAATGTAGTGGAAGGCATAGCGCGCCGGCTCGGCCACCAGGCGCTGCGTGATGCGCGCGTACACCGCCTCCAGAGTGGCTGCGCGATTGGCATCGTCTGGCAGGGCGGCGGCCAGGATGGCCTCGGTAAAAGCGCGCAGAAAGCCGGTGTAGCGGCCGGCCCAGGAGGCGATGTCGCCGTCGCGCGCCAGCGCCTCGTTGAAGGGCACGCGCACCTCCTTCGACGCCGCCTGCTCGACGCACCAGGCCTGCGCCAATGCGGTGTCGCCTTGCAGCGGCTCGAGCAGCTCATCGAGGCGGCGGAAGTAGATCGGAAAGACCAGGTCGCGATAGGTCTGCCGGGAAAGCTGGCCGGCCTCGACGCGATCGAGCAGCGCGTCGCTGAGCACGTCGTAGATGCCGTGGTGGGTGCTGTGCCGCGCGTCGGCGCCGAACACCTGTACCAGCATCTTGCCGCCCGGCACCATCTCGACAGCCCGTGCAGCGTAGAAGCGGCGTAGATCGGCGGCGGCCTGCACGCGAAAGGGTTCGCGCTCGTCGTCGCTGACCGACACGCCGGCACGCGGCGCCAGCGGCCCTGGCCCCATTGGCAGGATGAAATCGGGTAGTGCCGCGTCGGGTCGAGTGTCGAGGAAACCCAGTGTGTTGAAGGTTGTCGCCACCTGCAGGCAGCCGGCAGGCACGAGGCGATCGAAGGCGCTGCCGCCGATGGCGCCGCTGTACACGGCTTGCGTGCCCAGCGCCGGATGCCCGCCGGCGAACAGGTTGGCGAAGAGCCGGTTGAAGTCGTTGCTCGGCAGGTCGTTGAACCAGGCCCAGACCGGCGCATCGCTGTGGCCGCGCACAGCGCGAATCAGGCGCTGCATCGCGTGCAGCGCATTGCCGCCCTCCGACGAGCCGATGTCGAGCATGTGAACGGGAACATCGGCGGGCATTGACGGCGCAATCTCGGCCACGGCCAGTTCGAGCCACGGCAGGAACGCTTCAAGGGCCTCGCGCTGTTCGTGCGAATGGCTGTCGTAGTAGCCCCCGCCTTTCATGCCTGTGGTGGTGGGCATGCCGTGTCCCTTTGTTGAAGGCCCCGCACCCTACGCTGCGTGGCAAGTCTCGTCAACCGGCCAGGGTGCGGGAGCCTGCCACAAGAGAAGAGTTGACCGGTTGACCGCACCCGTTTTCAATCGCGATGTACTTGGTCGCGCGCACGTCGGACGGCTTCACGCCGGTCTACTACCCGATGGCCGTCACGCTGGTCTCGTTCGTCGTCGTGCTCGGCATGCCCGAAGCGGCGCGCAAGGCACTGCGCTGCGCGCAGCGACGCTCTTCGCGCGCTCGCCCCGGTGCGTTGCGAGATTGGGCCGCATCACCAGTGGACTTTCACAAGCCCCTCAACTCCGTCGGATACTTTCGCTCGGGGGCGCCGCCCATGACGCAGGCCCTGCTTGGTTTGCCATGCATCACACTGTTCGCTTGGCTCAGCAGCAGCGACCGCCGTCGCTTTCCGCTGCGGCTCGTGTTGACCGGCCTGCTGGCACAGCTGCTGCTGGCGGCGCTCGTGCTCAAAGTGCCGCTGTTGCGGGACGCCTTGCTGGTCGTCAACCGGTTGGTGCTGGCGCTGCAGTCGGCGACCGGGGCGGGCACCGCGCTGGTGTTCGGCTATCTGGGTGGCGGCTTCCCTCCACCAGCAATACCCGGCTTCAGCGGTAATACGGACCTCTCCGCCACCCCAGGGCGCCCGGACCCTCCGTCACCGGCTTCCGGTTGGTCGTCCCCGACCACGCCGCAGGGGCTTCCCGTGTTGCGCGCGCTTTCCTTGTGTACGTGCTGTCGCCACTACCCCGGCACAGCGACTGGCGGCACTGCATCGCTCGTCCGTCCAGTCGTATCAACCTTCCCCGATAGGGTGGTCGGGTCGGCCTGTGCATTGACACTTTCGAGGCTTGCTCGGCGTTCACTCGGGTTACGGCCCGCACACTCGCGCTGCCACCAATTCGTGGCACGCTTAACCGAAGGCTTCAGACATTTCGTCACCTCCTTGCCTGCTCCGGTTGCTTCCGGCTGGAGCGGTTGCCGGGTGGGGCTTGCACCCACTGGAAAGCGCCGCCTTTTCACGGCGCACACCCAGAGCTGCCGGTGAGACAGTCGAAATGATGGCGGCAAAGCCGACATAGAAGAACTGCCACGGCGTCCCATTCTTAAGTGGGGCTGGCGGGCTACAGTGCCGCGGGAACTGCTGGGCACTGCAATCCGAAACAGCGGCGCTGGACTCTGGTTGCCTATCGACGGTCATGCGCGTACCCTGAGCCCTGCCCCAGAGTCTGTGAGCGTGGCAGGCTACCTCCCTGTTCAAGGCTTCATTCCTTCATTCCTTCATTCACAAATCACGCCGGTCTTGACTGGCGCAGGAGTTTCTATGAGCTTGAGCACCTCACGCACGACCAACGGTCATGGACGCCTTTACGACAGCGTGGTAGACACGATCGGCAACACACCGTGCATTCGCATCAACCGCATTGCACCGAAGCACGTGCGCTTATATGTGAAGGCTGAGTTCTTCAATCCGGCCGGTTCGATCAAGGACCGCCTTGCGATCAGCATCATCGAAGGGGCCGAGCGTCGTGGCGAACTGAAGCCGCAGCAGACGGTGGTCGAGGCTACGAGTGGCAACACCGGCATCGGGCTGGCGATGGTCTGCGCGGCCAAGGGCTACCCGCTGGTCGTCACGATGGCCGACTCCTTCTCCATCGAACGCCGCCGTTTGATGCGCTTTCTGGGGGCCAAGGTGGTCCTGACGCCACGCGCGGCCAAGGGCCTGGGGATGTACCAGAAGGCCAAGGAGCTTGCGCAGGCCAACGGTTGGTTCTTAGCGCGGCAGTTCGAGACCGCCGACAACGCCGAGATTCACGAGAACACGACCGCGCGCGAACTCCTGGCCGACTTCCGCGGCGAGCGCCTTGATTACTGGGTGACCGGCTATGGCACGGGCGGCACGATGACCGGCGTCGCGAGGGCGCTGCGCAGGCAGCGCCCAGACACCAGGATCGTGCTTAGCGAGCCATCGATCGCCCCGTTGCTCGGCAGCGGCATCGAGCAGGAACGTGGCCCGGACCACTCTCCCGCCGCCAGCCACCCAGCTTTCACCCCGCACCCGGTTCAGGGCTGGACGCCCGACTTCATTCCCTACGTGCTGCAGGAGTCGGTCGACAAACATTACTACGACGAACTGATCCCGATCGCCGGCCCCGACGCGATCGCTTGGTCACGCCGGCTTGCCGCCGAAGAGGGCATCTTCACCGGCATCTCCGGTGGTGCCTCGCTGGCGGTGGCCGTCCAGGTGGCCGAGCGCGCGCCCGAAGGTTCGGTCATCTGCTGCATGCTGCCCGACACCGGCGAGCGCTACCTGTCGACACCTCTCTTCGAAGGCGTTGCGACCGAGATGACGCCGGACGAGGAGGCCCTGTCACGCTCCACGCCCGGCTACCAGATGCCTGCGGCCTGAGGCCGATGCTTGGATCTGTCTCGGGACGGCAACTCAAGCTACGTTCGGCTGCGCTGTCCCGCACTATCGCGCAAGCTGCTCGGCCCTCCACGCGGCAACGATGGCCGCAGCCGAGATCTCGATATCGCGCGCCGTCGTCGCGCCCGAGGTGATTGACAGGCGCATCACCCAGTCTTCACGCCATTGCGCGCCAGCGGCGAAGCAGACGCCGTCCTTCTGGATGCGTGCGATCACAGCCTCGGTGGCCGCGCGGCGGGCTTTGGCATCGCCCTCGCCGAAGTTCACGATCACCTGGTTCAGCGCCACGGTGTTCAGCACCCGCACGCCCGGCTCCCTGGCCAGCATCTCAGCAAACTGCCGGGCCAGCGTGCAATGGTGCTCCACCATCTCGGCCACGCCCTGGCGTCCCAGCGTCTTGAGCACCGCATACACCGGCACGCCGCGGGCCCGGCGCGAGAGTTCGGGCACGAAGGCCGAAGGCACGCGGTCGCCCTCGCCGATGGTCGGCAGGTAACTCGACCATTGCGTCATTGCGCGTTGGTGGATCATGCGATCCTTGACGATGGCGAAGCCGCAGTCGTAGGGCACTTGCAGCCATTTGTGCCCATCGGCCACCCAGGAGTCCGCATCTTCGATGCCCGCGGTCAAGTGACGCAGTCCCGGTGTGGCCCGGGCCCACAGTCCGAAGGCGCCGTCCACGTGCACCCAGGCGCCAGCGGCCTTGGCGAGCGCCACGACCTCGGTGAACGGATCGAAGGCGCCGGTGTTGATCTGCCCCGCTTGAGCGATGACGATCTTCGGGCCTGGCTTGTCGCCCAACGCGCGCGCCAACGCCTTTGGCAGCATGCGACCCTCGTCGTCGGTGTCCACTAGCGTCGCGCGCCGGTGGCCGAAGCCAATGAGCTGCAGTGACGAGAACACCGAGGAGTGCGCATCAGCGCCGATCAGCACCTCTACCGGCGGCGCGCCGAATAGGCCGTCTGCATTGGGATCCCAGCCGGCGCCGAGCAATACACCGGTGCGCGCCGCGGCAAGGCCGATGGCGTTGGCTACCGTGGCGCCGGTCGAGAATCCTATGGAACTGCCCGGTGGCAGATCGAGCAGATCCAGCAGCCAGCGTTCGGCAACGGCCTCGATCGCTGCAGTGGCCGGAGTCGGAGAGTGGTATGTAGTGTTCTGCCCCCAGGCCGAGACCAGCCAGTCCGCAGCCACGCCGGCGGGGTGCGACGCTCCAATCACCCAGCCGAAGAAGCGCGGCCCGGCCATCGGCATCAGCCCGGGCGCCGCCTGCAAGGCCAGGGCTTCGATGACTTCACCAGCGTCTGTGCCCTGTTCGGGCATGGCACGGCTGAAGCGTTCAAGCATCTCGTGGTAGTCCGCTGACGGCGGCCGCGGATCCTCGGCCAGCGCGCGCCGGTACGCGAGCGCGTGCGACATCGCCTGGGACAGCAGCGTGCCGGGGTCAATGGCCATTGGTTTGTCTTGCATAGCGCGAGTGCAACACACTTGTGCCCGGCGCGCCAGACGAATCTATTTAGCGTGCGCCTTCGCGCCAGCCGTCGGTGGGCTGGCAGGCGTCGTCCACCGCGATGCTGCGCTCGGATGGCTTGCGGCGCCTGGTCGTGCTCAGGCAAGCGCTCCCGGCTCGCGGACCTACAGGTGCCTGAGTGTCTTCTCGACAACCGGTTGCCAAGGATCGCGCTGACGCTCATCAGCTCGCCGCCGCAATTCGGGTGGGTCAGAGCGTCCGCATCAAAGACACTTCTGGCGGTTCGTTTCGACCTTCGGGTCTACGGTTTCGAGATTGAATTGGCGTGGACCCGCCACCGAACCAAAGGCGCCTGTGGCGGCTTTCTAGGTGAACGACTGGTCCACCTTGGAACTTGACCTTCGCCGACGCCGTCGTACAACTCCGACATGGCGAATGCGGTCGTTCGCGCGCCCTCAACCGACGACCGCGACAAGTTGGCGGCCGAACGGCTCCATCCCGAAGTCGCTGATTGGCGCTGCCGACCCACTCCGGACATCTGATCGGTGAGATTAAGCGCACTGAAGCGGTCGGCCATGGAGGGCGACGGAATGCTCGGTAGCCGCTCTCGCAGTGCTTGAGCACTGCTCTGCCTATGCACCGAGGACCAGCCAGCTGCCGAGCCGTCAGCGATTCTGTGTTGCGCGTCGAAGTAGCGCATTGAGCAATATGGCCCCGAAGGTCGCCGTTCCGATTCCACCCATCGTGAAACTTCCGAACTTCAGCGCGTAGTCGCCGGTGCCGAGGATCAGCGTGACCGCCGCGACGATCAGGTTCGCGTTGTCGCTGAAGTCGACCTGGTTCTGCACCCAGATCTTTGCGCCCGCGACCACGATCAATCCGAACACCACGATACTCACTCCGCCCATCACCGCCAGCGGGATGGTCTGCAACAGTGCGCCGAATTTTGGGCAGAAACCGAGGAAGACGGCGATGAAGGCGGCTGCTACAAACATCGCCGTGGAGTAGATGTGTGTGGCGGCCATGGCGCCGATGTTCTCGGCGTACGTCGTCACACCCGTGCCGCCGACAGCGCCGCTGACCATGGTGGCCACACCGTCGCCGATGAAGGCGCGCCCCATGTAGGGGCCGAGCTGCAGGCCGGTCATCGCGCTCACCGCCTTGATTTGGCCGAGGTTCTCGGCGATGAGGATGACTGCTACCGGTGCGATCAGCAGCATCGCCTGGCCGGTGAAGACTGGCGCAGTGAAATGCGGCATGCCGAACCACGCGGCGGACACGATGGGGTCGAAGTCCACCGGCTTGCCCAGCCCCAGGCCGTTGGTCAGCAGCGCATAGACGGCGCTCGCGACAAGCAGGCCGGCCAGGATCAGCAGGCGCTGCGCCATGCCGCGCGTGTAGACGGCAACGAGGCCGACACTCAAAAACTTCACCGCCTGCATCCATGCGCCGAAGCTGGTGGGACGCTCAACTCGGCGCGCTGGGTGCAACGATCGCGCCATCGATGAAAGCCATCGCGGCGATGGAGCGCAGCGCCTTTCACCTACCGGCGGCGCAGCACGAGCGTCATAACCATCGTCTCCGACGCGTGCCGCCCTGGCCCGGCCTGGTAGTACCGCGTCAGGCGCCGGAAGAACTCGTCGGTGAGTGCATCGACATCGACCGCCTTCTTCGCCGAGGGGCCGAACAGATGCAAGCGCAGCGTGGATTCGCCGAAGCCGCGGATGTAGCCCGCGTAGAGCCGCGCGTAGGTCGCCGGATCCCCGAGCACGTCTTCGTACACATCGTCGGGATGAACGGGAGCCGGTGTCACCGACGCTTCGAGAATCTCGAAGGCCTTCTTCAGGTCGGGCTGTTCGTCAATCGGAGCGCGGGCTTCCTCAGCGGTCGGAAACCAGAGTGGAAAGACGAAGTGGTCGAGCGCCGACGCCTCGAGAAGGCCGCTGTCAACCATCTGGTTCGCCACGTCGAAAACGGCGCGGTACAGCTTTCTGGCCGACGTTCTGACGCCATTCATCTCGCCGGCATCGGCAACGCCGCCGAGCGTCGACACAATGATCATCCCGCCCGGCCGCAATTCCGCGGCGCGGCAACGCAGGAACCGCGTCCAGTCGGCGCGGGCGAGCGCGGCACATTCGGCTCGCGCGTGGCCTTCCAGGTCGGCGAACCACACGGTTCCCGGCGAGTAGGGCGAGAGAGCCCGGCTCAGCCAGTGGCTGGCGGCAAAGCAGGTGCCCAGCGCGACCGAGCCCGATGCTGCCAGTTGCGTGTAGAAGGAGCCGGGCACCAGCTCGGTGCGAATCGCGGACGCGTTGCGCTGGTAGCCGTCGGGCCCGAAGACGAGCGCCAACAGCGAATTCCAGTCGTTGCCTGCCAGGTCGGAATGGCGGATGACGATGGAGCCCTGCGGGTCGATGTGCCGGTAGGCTTCGATCACCGGTGCGATGCAGTTCAGCGCGCTGTGACCCGGACCGCAGCCATAGTCCATCGCGGTGAATTCCGGTACCACCGGTCCGATGCGCTCCACGGCGGCGCGCAACCGCTCCGCGCGGCTGCGCACCATCTGGTCTTGCATGTAGGAGTTGCGGTCGTAGTCGACCATGTGTTCGGTCGATGCGAAAGGGTCCTGATGCTTGCGCTTCACTGCTTGGCCTCCTTGCATTTCCACCGCCACGTCCAGGCTGACATCTTGACCGGCAGACGGCTCGGCTCGAGCCTACGGCAGCACCGGCACCGCCACCAGATAGTCGAGCAGGTGTTGCGCCGCGTCGCGGCGGTCGGCCTCGGCCATCGAATCGGGCAAGCCGGGCATCGTCGTTCCGGGCCTGACCCGGCTGGGCTGCAGCACCCAGCGAAGGAACTCGGCCGCGGGCAGCGCGCGCGCCGTCAGCGCCAGGTTGCCCGGCGCCTTGTCGCCGCCGTAGCCATTGACGCGGTGGCAGCTGAGGCAGTATTTCTGCGCCAGCGCCGCCGATGCCTCGAAACCCGGCGCGATGCCCTTGGGCAATAGCGCGTTCGTGCGCGCCTGCGAGACCTGGATCGCGGCCACCTGATAGGGCCAGTCGCTGGCGCCCTCGGGCAGCAATTCGGGGTGGCCGATGTTGTCCCAGACCAGGTAGTACGGCCCGAGCTGCACGTCCTTCTCGTTCTGTTGCAGGTTGTCGAGCGCGAAGGCCGGATGCCCGATGCGCTCGAACACCAGCCATGCGCGGTAGCGCAGGAAACGCTCGTTCGGGATGCGCGAGACGTAGCCATCGAGCGCGCGAAACTCCACCTCCACACCCGGTGCCCGCCACGCTGGGCCGAGAAGTTTGTCGAGCACCGCCACCGCGGGCCAGCCGCGGTAGCGCACCTGCACCGCGTGTTCGCGCGTCGACAGGTGCGGCTCGACCACGGTGACCGTTGTCGCCGGCACGCCCATCGCCGTCTTCATCGCGGGCAGATCAGGCACCGGCACGGCGCGGGCGAACAACGGCAAGGCAGCAAAGGCCCAGGCGACGCAAAGCGCTGCTGCGGCGCGGCGAGCCGCGGATCGGTCACGGCCGGGGTGCGTGCGATGGGTCGATCTCATCGGTGGACTCCCGTGACGCGTTGGCCCAACGCGTTCGCGGCCAGCAGCGTTGTGGTTACCGCAGCGCGCGACGTCGAAGCCAGTGTCGAATGCGCCATTGCAGAGTGGCGCGACCTCATTCCCGCCGCGCCGGATGCTGCTCATGCCAGTGCCGCGCGATGTCCTCGCGCCGGCACACCCACACAGCGTCGTGGGCTTGGAGATGATCGAGAAAGCGCCAATGCCAGCGCCCGCGCTGGCTGGCCGCTGATGCGCCCGTGCAGGCCGATGCTCATCATCTTGGGTCGCTGCGCACCTTCACGCCACAACAGATCGAAGGCATCCTTCAGCGTGCTGTAGAAGTCATTGCCGCACGCAAAGCCGG
>JAHECC010000342.1 GCA_024641965.1 Rubrivivax sp. | reverse complement strand
CGTTGCGATGCTCACACTCGGCGCTGTAGGCCTCGAAGTGCGACAACTGCACCAGCAGCTCGGCCACGTGGCGCGGGCACTCGCAGGCCATCGTTGAAGACAGGCCCGCAAATTCGACCAAGGCCGCATCGTCCCAGCGGCGCGGCGGCCGGGGTTCGTCCGATCGCACGCGCTTGTCTGCCGCGCGCTGCGGCACCGCGGCCACGATGGACAGGCTGTGCAGCCACTGCGCCACCACCGCATCGGGCTGCGGCTCGCGCAGCAACGCCGTGCCGGCCGCTGCCAATGCGTCGCACACCGGCTCGGCAGCAAAGCCGTAGAGCACCGCTCTCGGCACCCGAGTCAATGCCGGCGCGGCCGATTCAATGGAAGCCAGCCAGCCGTCGTGCAGCTGCGGTTCATGGACCAGCAGCGCATCGACGGCGACGCCTTGCAATGCAGCGGCGGCCTGTGCGGCATCTTCGAACGGCCCCAGCAGCGTCACAGGCCGACCGATGCGGCGCAGCAGAGCGGGCCGCTGCAGCCGGGTGCCCAGCGCGGTCCCAATCACCGCCAGCCGCCAGGCTCGGGCGAGCGGCAAGGGGGTCGCGTCCGCGCGTTCACCCTTGAGCGTGGCCGCCAGCGCGTCTGCGTGCGTGGCAGCAACGCGCTGCAGCTGCAGCATGTCCAGAGGCGCCAGGCTGCCGATGGCATGACCAAGGTCCGACAGCTGCTTGACCAAGGCGAGGCGCCGCACGTCGTCGGCCGAGTACAGCCGCTGGCCGCCGGGTGACAACGCGCGCTGCGTCAATCCATAGCGGCGTTCCCAGACGCGCAGGGTCGCCACCGGCATGCGCAGCATGTGGGCCACTGCGCCGCTGCGGTGGAGCGATTCGCCTCCTGTGCCGGTCGGCTGCCGGCTTGACGGCAACGATGTCTCGTGTTCTTTCATCACATCTTCCAATTGACTCTGCTTTGACTCTTATTATATGCAGATAGTCCTCTCAAATACACATGATGAAATCATTGTGAATCGTAAACGCATAACATTAGGGGCATGTCAAAGATCAAGGTTCAGCAAATCGCGGTGGTCGGCGCCGGCATCGCCGGGGCGACCTGCGCGCGTGCGCTGACGCTGGCAGGGCACTCGGTGCACGTGTTCGACAAATCACGCGGGCCGGGAGGTCGCCTGGCCACGCGCCGCGTCGAGTGGGTTGACCGGCTCGGGCAAAGCCACATGACGCGGCTCGACCATGGCGCCGTGGGCATCACGGCCCGCTCTGCGCCCTTCATGGCCTTCGTCGATGAAGCGCTGCGCGCCGGTGGGTTGGCAGAGTGGGTGCCGTCGCTTGCCGCCGGCAGCGTGCCTGCGGAGGACGGTGATCGGTTCTATGTTCCCTTGCCGGACATGCCGTCGCTGTGTCGCCGCCAGTTGGTCGGGGCGGCCGCCACCTGGTCCTTCGCCGTCGATGGCCTGCACAAGGGCGCGCTCGGCTGGCATGCGCAAGCAGGCAGCAAAGTCCACCCCGAGCCATTCGACGCCGTGGTTTTGGCGCTTCCGCCGGCCCAGGCTGCGGCCTTGCTCTGCCCGCACCGGCGCGACTGGGCACGGCACGCGTCCATCGCGCCGATGCAGCCTTGCTGGACACTGATGGGCATCGCCGATACCACCAGGGAAGCCCTGGAACCCGCGCTGGACTGGGACCTGGCTCGGCCGCCCACGGGCCCGCTCGAATGGGTGCTGCGCAACGATGCGCGGCCCGGTCGAGCAAGTGTGTCCGGGCAGGCGCACTGGGTCGTGCATGCCCGCCCGGGCTGGAGCCGCCGGCACCTCGAACAGCCGGCCGCATGGGTGCAGCAGCAGATGCACGCCGCGCTGGTCGACACCCTGGGCCGGCCCGTCGACTGGCATCACTGTGCGGTGCACCGTTGGCGCTACGCGCTGCCACAGGCGCAAAAGATCGCAGCAGCAGAGTCTTTCTGGTGGGACGCTGACCAGGGCCTGGGCGTCTGCGGCGACTTCCTCGGCGGCTCGGGCAGTTCGGGCGTTGAGGGGGCCTGGCTGTCTGCGCAATCGTTGTCCGCGGCGATGCTGCAGAGCGCGTCCGGCGCGGGTCGAGCGTCCACTTTATCCGCCGCCCATGAAACGGCACTTCGAACAGTCCGGCACCGCGCCGCTTGAGCGGTACTTCCTTTCATCACACCACCTACCCAAGGAGATCCAAATGAACCTGCCCCTCCCCCGCCGCGTGTTTCTGATGACGCTGGCCGCCTCCAGTGCGGCACTGGCCACTCACGCTCAGGCTCAGTCCCTCGTCGACGAGAAGGACGCCCAGGCCGCCGCGCTCGGCTACGTGGCAGACGCCAAGCGCGTCGATGTGAAGAAGTACCCCAAGTTCGTCGCCGGCCAGAACTGCACCAACTGCGCGCTCTACCAGGGCAAGGCCACTGACAAGGCCGCCGGCTGCCCGCTGTTCGCCGGCAAGCAGGTGGCGGGCGCGGGCTGGTGCAGCGCGTGGGCGAAGAAGGCGTGAACACGC
>JAHECC010000341.1 GCA_024641965.1 Rubrivivax sp. | reverse complement strand
CCGACAGTGATGTTCTTGCCCTGCACATGCACCTGGCCCATGATGGCCACGTTCTCGAACAGCGCCTTGGTCACCTCGTAGGCCACGTTGTCGGGCACCGATTCATGCGTGGCCCACACCGCCATCACGGCCAGCGTGTCCACCGCTTCGGTCTGCCCCTTGTAGCTGTTGGCCGGCAACTTCACGTTGGTGTAATACGGCTGCTGCTTTTGCAGCGTGGCGATTTCCGCCCCGGAAAGCGGGATGACCTTCAGCGCGTGACTCTGCGCAAAGTCGGTCACTGCCGCCGTAGGCACCCCGGCGGTGATGAGCGTGGCGTGCAGGTTGCCGTCCTTGATCTTGTCGACCGCCTGGGTGAACGACGACAGGTCTTCCTTGACGTCGGCGCGCGTCATGCCGTAGACCTGCAGCAGGTCGGTCAGCAACTGGTACTGGCCCGAACCCGGCGAGCCCGAGGAGATGCTCTTGCCTTTAAGATCCTTGACGCTGTTGATGCCCGAATCGGCGCGCGTGATCAGCTGCACCGTCTCGGGGTACAGCGCGGCCAGCGCGCGCAGGTTCTTGATCGGCGCACCGACGAACTGGCCCTTGCCGTTGTAGGCCGCGTCCAGGATGTCGGCGGCGGCGAAGGCCGACTCGATGTCCTTGTTGCCGAGCAGCTTGACGTTGGCCACCGACGCGCCGCCGGCTTCGGCCGTGGCGCTGATCTTCTTGCCGTCGACCACGGCCTTGTTCGAGATCAACTGCGCCAGCATGCCGCCCAGCGGATAGTAGGTGCCCCCGGTGCCGCCGGTGGCGATGCCGAAGAACATGCGCTGCTGAGCAATGGCCGTGGTCGCGATGGCTGCGGCGGCGGCCAAGGCGGCGGCGTGTTTCCAGGTGAGTTTCATCAGTGGCTCCTGTTGTGGAGTGAAAACTGCAACCATACCCGCTCCCACGGCGTGGGTCTATGCTGCACGAATGGCAAGCTACGAGGTGATCGTGATCGGTGCGGGCGTGGTCGGCACGTCCGTGGCTTGGCACCTGGTCGAGCTTGGCGCCAAAGGCGTGCTGGTGCTTGATCGGACCCAGGTCGGCGCAGGCACCACGGCGCAATCGAGCGGCATCCTGCGCACGCACTACTCGGTGGTCGAAAACGTCGAACTCGCGCGGCGTTCCTGGAAGATCTTCGATCGATTCGCCGAGGTCCTTGGCGACGAAGACGCCAGCGCCGGCCTCGTCAAGTGCGGTTACCTGATCGCAGCGCCGCAAGGGCCGAAGCTCGAAGCGCTTCGCGCGTCGCTGGCCTCGCAGCAAGCCATGGGCATCCCGCTGCAGCTGCTGAGCCCCGCCGAGGCAAGCGCAAAATTGCCGATTTGCCGCTTCGACGATGCGGCGCTGATCGGCTTCGAACCCGAGGCCGGCTTCGCCGACGCCTACCTGGTGGCAACGAGCTTTGCCCGCGCCGCGCGCCGGCGTGGCGTGAAGATCGTCGAAGGCGTCGAGGTGCAGCAGTTGCTGCTTCAAAGCGGGAAGGTCGCCGGCGTGGCCACCTCGCAGGGGCGATTCGATGCGCCGGTGGTGATCAGTGTGCAGAACATCTGGGCCACCGACATCCAACGCTGGACCGGCATCACCACGCCGGTGACTGCCGAACGCCACACCGTGTTGGCACTCGAAGGGCCAGAACCGTACAGCTATGCGATGCCGGTGTACAAGGATCTCGGCTCGCCCGGCATGCTGTATTGCCGCAGCTACGGTGGCCGGCAGATGCTGGTCAGCGAAGGTGCTGCAGGCCAGACGCTGGCCGCGCCGGACAACGAACAAGGCGATGTGCCGATGGATGTCGTGGCCGAGCTCGGCGCGCAGGTGGCCGAGCGCTTTCCGTCCTACGAGACGGCCGGCCTCGCGTCATCGTGGACCGGCGTGTACGACGTCACGCCCGACTGGAACCCCGTGCTCGGCGCGCTGCCGGAGGTGCCGGGCCTGGTGGTCGGCTTCGGCTTCTCGGGCCACGGCTTCAAACTGTCGCCGGCCGTAGGCCGCGTACTCGCCCAGACGGCGCTGGGTCTGCCTACCGATGTGCCGTTGGCGCCCTATGCGCTGGAGCGCTTTCGCAGCGGGCGGCTGCTCAGCGGTCGCTATGGCTCGGGCGCGGTGTCCTGAATGGGGCACGCCATCGCGGCGCAGCGATGCAACAATTTGCGAGAGTCCCTCGATCCGCACATGCCCAGATCCCCTCGCTGGAGAACAGTCCAATGGCGATGCTAAAACACCTGCTGGTGGTTATCTCGTTGATCGCGGCGCCAGCCTTTGCCGCCGGCCCTGCTCCTGCGGTAACAGCGCCGCAGGTCGAGAACCCGATCCGCGTGCTGTTCATCGGCAACAGCTATTTCTACTACGGAGACAGCCTGCACAACCACGTACGGCGGCTTGCAATGGCCGCCGACCCTGCGGCCGCGAAGGGCCAGCAGTTCAAGTCGGCAACCATCGGCGGCGCCGAGTTGCACGACCACGACATCGACTACCTGACGCAACCCGGACGCA
>JAHECC010000154.1 GCA_024641965.1 Rubrivivax sp. | reverse complement strand
GGCCGATGCCGCGCGATGCCCCGGTGACCAGCGCGACCTGTGCGTCGCCGCTCATAAGGCAACCTCAAAGCTGTTGACGGCTGCCCGAGCAGCGCGGTGCAGGGCTGTCCACGGTGGCGGGTGGGCGGGGCTCACGCCAACGCCTCCTTGCATTCGGCAAGCGAATCTGGGTTGGCCAGCGTGAGCACCTCGGCCTCGGGGTCGATGCGCTTGACCATGCCGGCCAGCACCTTGCCTGGTCCGCACTCGACCACATGGGTCAACCCTCGGGCACGCAATGCCTGCACCACCTCGACCCAACGCACCGGACCGAAGGCCTGGCGATAGAGGGCATCGCGGATCGTTTCAGCATCGGACTGCACCGCGACATCGACGTTGTTGACCAGCGCAATTCGCGGCACGGCCAGGGCCAGCCCAGCCAGGCGCTCGCGCAATGCCTCGGCCGCCGGTCGCATCAGCGCGCAGTGGAACGGCGCCGACACGGGCAGTTGCACGACGCGTTTGGCGCCCATGGCCTTGAGCACTTCGCGCGCCTTCTCGACACCTGCCACCGAGCCGGAGATGACGGTTTGACGTGGATCGTTGAAGTTCGCCGCCGCCACCACCTCACCGCTGTCAGCCACCGCCTTGGCGCAACCTTCGACCACCATCGCCGGTTCCAACCCCAGCACCGCCGCCATCGCACCCGTGCCCACCGGCACCGCCTCCTGCATGGCCTGCGCGCGATAGCGCACCAGCGGCAGGGCATCGGCCAGACTCAGCACGCCGGCCGCGACCAGTGCGCTGTACTCGCCCAGCGAGTGGCCGGCCACGGCCATCGGCTCGGAGCCACCCTCGGCGCGCCAGGCCCGGTAGCAGGCGATGCCGGCGCACAGCATCACCGGCTGGGTGTTCGTGGTCAGGTCGAGATCGTCCTGGGGGCCGTCGCGCATCAGAGCGCCAAGATCCTGCCCCAATGCCGACGACGCTTCGTCCAGCGTATCGCGCACCGCCGGGTGGTCACCCCAACTGTTGAGCATGCCCACTGATTGCGAGCCTTGGCCGGGAAAGACGAATGCGAATGAAGTCATCGTGTCGTGGAGATTCAGAAATCGAGCAGCACCGCGCCCCAGGTGAAGCCGCCGCCGACGCCTTCGAGCATCACGCTGTCACCGGCACGGATGCGCCCATCGCGCACCGCCACATCCAGCGCAAGCGGAATCGACGCCGCAGAGGTGTTGCCATGCTGGTCGACGGTGACGATCACCTTCTCCATCGGCAGCTTCAACTTGCGCGCGGTGGCCTGCAGGATGCGGATGTTGGCCTGGTGCGGAATCAGCCAGTCGAGCTGCTCGGCGCTGCGTCCGGCCTTGTCCAGCACCGTGCGCGCAGTGCTTTCGAGTACGCCCACGGCCAGCTTGAACACCGCCTGGCCGTCCATTTTCAGCACCGGATCGCCCAGCACCTGACCGCCGGAAACCGTGCCCGGCACGCACAGGATGCCGACATGGCGGCCATCGGCGTGCAGGTCGGTGGCCAGGATGCCCGGCGTGTCGCTGGCCGCAAGAACCACGGCACCGGCACCGTCGCCGAAGAGCACGCAGGTGCCACGATCGTTGAAGTCGAGGATGCGCGAGAAAACCTCGGCGCCGATAACCAGCGCGCGCCGTGCCGAGCCGGCACGGATCATCGCGTCGGCCACGGTCAGCGCATAGACGAAGCCCGAGCACACGGCCTGCACGTCGAAAGCCGGGCAGCCGCACACACCCAGCTTGTTCTGCACAATGCTGGCGGTGGCCGGAAACACCATGTCAGGCGTCGAAGTCGCGACGATGATCAGGTCGATGTCGTCGGCACGGCAGCCGGCCGATTCGAGCGCATACCGCGCGGCACGCGCCGCCAGGTCGCTGGCGTTGACGCCGTCGTCGACGAAATGGCGCGCACGTATGCCGGTACGCTCGACGATCCACTCGTCGCTTGTCTCGATGCCCCGGCTGGCGAGTTGCACCACCAGGTCGGCGTTGCTGAGGCGGCGCGGCGGCAGGCAACTGCCGGTGCCGACGATGCGTGTGTGGCGAGGCGTGGCGGAGTTCATGCAGCTTGGGCGGTGCCGGCAGTGGCTTCGGTTGGCGCGTCCGCAAGCGCCAGCGCGTCGGCGCTCAGCGCAATGCGGTTGCGCACCCGGTCAGTGAGCCGATTGCGGGCCGCATCATAAGCGCGGCGCAATGCCTGCTCGAAGGCGAAGGCATCGGCCGAACCATGGCTCTTGAAGACCAGACCGCGCAGGCCGAGCAGCGCGGCACCGTTGTAGCGCCGCGGATCGACGCGGTGCTTGAAACGCCGCAGCACCGGCAGGGCCACCAACGCGGCCAGCTTGCTGAAGGCACTGCGGGTGAACTCCTGACGGATGAAGTCGCTCAGCATCGTCGCCAGCCCTTCGGCCGATTTCAGCAGCACGTTGCCGACGAAGCCGTCGCAAACGACGATGTCGGTCGTGCCCTTGAAGATATCGTTGCCTTCGACGTTGCCATGGAAGTTGAGCCGCTCGTCGGCAGCGGCGGCACGCATCAACTCGGCAGCGCGCTTGATAGTGTCGCTGCCCTTGATCGCCTCTTCGCCGATGTTGAGCAGACCGACGCTCGGATCTTCATTGCCATCCACTGCGGCAACCAGCGCACTACCCAGCACGGCAAACTGCAACAGATGTTCGGCCGTGCAATCCACATTCGCACCCAGGTCCAGCACCGTGGTGTAGCCATTGGTCCGATTCGGCATGAGGGTGGCGATGGCGGGCCGGTCGATGCCGTCCAGGGTCTTCAGCAGGTAGCGTGCCAGTGCCATCAGCGCTCCGGTATTGCCGGCCGACACGCACGCCTGCGCCGCAGGCTCCGCACCGTCGACACCGACGAGCTGGGTGATGGCCACTCGCATCGACGAATTCTTCTTGCGTCTGAGTGCGACTTCGATGGGGTCGTCCATCGTCACCACTTCACTGGCCTCGACGATCCGGCAGCGTGGCCAATCTCGCGCGGACTGCAGCGCAGCGGCGCCGCCTACAAGCAGCAATTGGGCCTGTGGATGAATGTCGAGGAAAGCCTTGCAAGCCGGCAGCGTGACCGACGGCCCATGGTCCCCGCCCATGCAATCCACTGCGATGCAGACCGTGGCGAGGGGTTCAGGTGCGATGGGGTGTGTCACGGAGGAGCCGTAGGCGCGGCGATTGCCGCGATCATCCGTGGCAAGGCAGATCGGCGCGCCGAGCGCGAACCTTAGGTGAAGTCGCGGCGCCGCGCAAGCTGGCGTGCGCGCTGCAGCACACCAAGCCTGGACAACGACACAGCAGGCTGAGCCTCACGGCCGGCGCTGCTTCGGAACCCATGCGGCCGCCACCCACGAAGAACCTGCCGCAGCTGGCGAGCAAAGGCTCAGGCGTCGTCCTTCGACTTCAGCACCTTGCGGCCGCGATAGAAGCCTGTCGGGCTGATGTGATGGCGCAAATGCACCTCGCCGGTGGTCGGCTCGATGGCCAAGCCGGGGGGTGTCAGTGCGTTGTGCGAGCGATGCATGCCGCGCTTGGACGGCGACTTCTTGTTCTGCTGGACTGCCATGAAAGTGCTCCTGCGGGCGCAGCCCGCGCGCGGCGCGGCGTGATGCCGTGCCCGGAAAAACCGCGAAGTATATCACCGTGGTGTTTTCATCCACCTCAGTCCGACGCGTCGCCGCGGCGGCGCAGCCCAGCCAGTGCGGCAAAGGGATTGGCCGCCGAAGCGGTACCGGGTACGTCGCCGGGTTCGGCCGTGGTCGGCAACGGCTGGGCACAGCGGTCGTGACGAGGCACCAGCGGCAGCGCGAGGATCAACTCGTCCTCGATCAGTTCGCGCAGATCCATCGTCGAGCTCAAGGCCAGCACATCCTCTTCGCTTTCCTCGTCGATGCGAGCCGCCAGGTCCTCGCCCTCCACGAAGCGCAGCGTGGGCTGGACAAGCAACGACACACGCACGGGCTGCAAGCAGCGTTGACATGTCAGTTGCAGCTCCGTCGCAGCGCGCAGATGCAGTCGGATCTCGGCGGATGCACCGGCGACGGGCCGCAACTCGCCTTGAGCCGACCAGCTGATCTCATGGTCGGCGGGCCGCTCGGCTTCCGGCCGGGCGTCCTGCGAAAGGCGCTCCAAGTCGGCCAGCGGGATAGTGCCCGCCAGATCGGCCTGCGCACGCGCAAATGCAGCCACGTCCAGCCTGCGCGGATCGAAGCTATTCGCAGAGCTCATGACGACGATCTCGCTGGCATTGGCACAGTTTAGCGGCCGGCTGCAGCCCGGACCCGGGTGGGACAATCCTGGCATGCCTGTTCATCCTCCCTTGATCCTGGCGTCCACCTCGCGCTACCGGCGGGAACTGTTGGCGCGGCTGCATCTGCCTTTTGAAGTGTGCGCGCCGCGGGTCGACGAGCAACCCTTGCACGGCGAAACGGCTCCCACCCTCGCGATGCGGCTGGCCTTGTGCAAGGCAAAGGCCGTGGCTGTAAAGCGCCCAGAGGCGGTGGTGATCGGCTCGGACCAAGTGGCCGACCTGCATGGCGAATCGCTGGGCAAGCCCGGAACGCATGAACGCGCCGTGCTTCAATTGCGGCGGCTGAGCGGCCAGCGGGTTCTCTTCCATACCGCCGTGGCCGTGATTCGCGCCGATCGGGGTTTCGAGCGTACGGCGTTGTCGAGCGTGTGCGTCGTTTTCCGCGACCTCGGCGACTCGGAAATCGAGCACTACCTGCGCACCGAGCAACCCTATGACTGCGCCGGCAGCGCCAAGTGCGAGACGCTCGGCATCGCTTTGCTGCGCGCGATCGAGTCCGACGATCCGACCTCCCTGGTCGGTCTGCCTCTGATCCGCACCTGCGAGCTGCTGCGTGAGGCGGGCATCGATCCCTTGCGTGTCACGGCGCCATGAGCGAGGCGCGCGGCCAGCTGCTGCTGGTGCCCAATACCCTCGATCTGGGCACCGAGACAGTCGATATCCAGCAGGTGCTTCCGCTCGGCGTGATGCAGCGTGCCGCCGGGCTCGCGCACTGGGTGGCCGAGGACGCGCGCAGCACGCGTGCCTTCCTGAAGCGGGTACACAGCGTGGTGCCCCTGGGCATGGCCTTGCAGTCCATCGATATCCGCGAGCTGCCGCGCCCCGCCAAGGGCGGTGCGGCCGCGCGTTTGCCGTCGCTCGACGTCTGGCGTGGCTTGCTGGCGCCAGCGCTGTCCGGCCACGACCTGGGCCTGATCTCGGAGGCGGGGCTGCCGGCCGTGGCCGACCCGGGCGCGGCGCTGGTGGCGGCGGCGCACAGCTTGTCGATCGCCGTGGTGCCCTTGCCGGGCGCCAGTTCGCTGCTGCTGGCGCTGGCGGCCAGCGGTTTGAACGGCCAGAGTTTTGCCTTCGTCGGCTATTTGCCCCAGGAGGCCAGTGCACGCGCCTCACGCGCGAAGGAGCTGCAGGCGCAGTCCAGGCGGGCCAGGCAGACGATCGTGCTGATCGAAACGCCCTACCGCAACGCCCTGGTGCTGCAAGCGCTGATCAGCGCACTCGAGGACGACACGCGACTCTCGGTGAGCTGCGGCCTGAGCTTGCCGAGCGGCTGGACCCGTACGGACAGCGTTGCCGCCTGGCGCGCGCATCCGAGCACGCTACCGGATCGGATTCCTGCGGTCTTCTCGTTTCTGGCCGAATGATCCGGCGGCGCCGGTTAACTGGCGCCGCCGCCGAGCAGCAGCGCCGTCTTCTTCCTGCTGCGGATGTTCGGTGACAGTTTTTGCAGCACCGGTGGCGTCGCCGCCTTCGACGCCTCCCAGGCCGGCGTGCCCGTGCCCGATGGTTCGTAGGGCTTGTCGAAAAACGGGTCGGCGTTGCGTGCTACCGCCGGGCGCCTGGCAGGGCGCTCCTCGGCGGGCTCGCGCGTCGCCACGCGCTCGGTGTCGTCGAAGCTGCGCCGCGGCCGGCGCGGGCGATCGTCCTCGATCTCGAAGGCTTCGATCTCGAGCTTCTTCTTGATCAGCTTCTCGATGTCCGACACCAGCCGCACGTCGTCGCGTGCGACCAGCGTCACCGCCAGGCCGGAGGCACCGGCGCGGCCGGTGCGTCCGATGCGGTGCACGTAGTCCTCGGCGTTGAAGGGCACGTCGAAATTGAACACCGCCGGCAGGTCGGCGATGTCCAGGCCGCGCGCCGCCACGTCGGTGGCCACGAGCACATCGACGTCACCGCGCTTGAAGGCGTCCAGCGCCTTCAGCCGCTCGTCCTGCGACTTGTCGCCATGCAAGGCGTTGGTACGCAGGCCGTCACGCTCAAAGGATCGTGCCAAGCGCGCGCAGCCGAGTTTGGAATTGACGAACACCAGCGCCTGCGCCAGTTCGCGCTGGCGCAGGATCTGGCGCACGACCTGGCGCTTGTCGTCGTCCGACACGCTGTAGAAATGCTGCTCGACGTTGGTGGCGGTGGCGTTCGGCCGCGCCACCTCCACCGTCACCGGGTCCTGCAGGTAGCTCTGCGACAGGCGGCGAATCTCGGGCGAGAAGGTCGCCGAGAACAGCAAGGTCTGGCGCTGCTTGGGCAGGTAGGACAGGATGCGCTGCAGGTCAGGCAGGAAGCCGATGTCGAGCATGCGGTCGGCCTCGTCGAGCACCACGTACTCGACCTGATTGAGCACACAGTTCTTGGCCTCGATGTGGTCGAGCAGCCGCCCCGGCGTGGCCACCAGGATTTCGACGCCCGCTTTCAGCTGGGCCGTCTGCGGTTTGATATCGATGCCGCCAAACACGACTGCCGTACGCAATTTCGTATGCGCCGCATAGGTCAGGATGTTGGCGGCCACCTGGTCGGCCAGTTCGCGCGTCGGTGCCAGCACCAGCGCGCGCACCGGATGGCGGGCGGGCGACATGCTGGCGTTTTCGTGGCGCAGCATCTTCTGCAGCAGCGGCAGCGAGAAGGCCGCCGTCTTGCCGGTGCCGGTCTGCGCCGCGCCCATCACGTCGCGGCCTTCGAGCACGATCGGGATGGCCTTGGCCTGAATCGGCGTCATCGACGCGTAACCCTGGTCGGCGACGGCACGCTGCAACTTGTCGTCGAGCGGTAGGGTGTTGAACAGTGGTGAGGCGGTGACCTCGGCGGGAGTGGCCTCGATGGCTAGGGTTGTGTCGTTCATGCAATGCGGATTATCCCCCATGGGCCCGCGGCCCGGGGGCTCAGCGCCTGATGACCATCCAGCGCGGTGACTTGAAGCGCACGATGCGCCAGTACAGAGCCACGTAGCTCACACCGAAGAGCAGGATCAAGACCGACAGCACGGCGGTGTTATCCCAGAACAGCACCGAGGGGATCGCCGCGAACATGCACAGCAGCCACAGGTAGGGCGAAGTCATCGAGTTGCGTCGCGTCAGCGCCTTGGCGCTGCGGTTGCCCACGGCCCAGCGCATGACGCGCCGGTAAATCAACGAGTGCAGGTGGATGCCATCGGGCATGCTCGGCGGCATGGCACGCAGAAAGCGCCGCCGGTAGATCGAGAACACCGTCTCGAACACCGGGTAGATGCACAACAGCAGCGGGAACATCGGCGACACCGTCGGGTTGCGATGCAGCAGCATGATCGCCAACTCGGCGATGTAGAAGCCCAGAAAATAGGCGCCACCGTCACCCAGGAAAATCAATCCAGCCGGAAAGTTCCAGACGAAGAAGCCGAGCAACGCGCCCACGCCCGCCAGGGCCAACCAGGCAAGCAACAGATCGTTGACCTGGAAGGCCACGTAGGCCAGGCACAGCAGGATCAGCACCCCGCACATCGACGCCAGCCCATTGAACCCGTCGATGATGTTGATGGCATTGGCCACACCGGCCACGACGAACACCGACACCAGCGCCGCCAGGATCGGAAACTGCACGATCCAGTCCAGGCCAGGGATGGCGGTGCGGATCAGTACCGCGTCGAGCAGCCACACCGCCAGCAACGCCGACACCGCGGTGGCGAGCAGGCGGTGCGCCGGCGTCACGCGTTTGGTCAGGTCCTCGGTCAGGCCGGCGACAAGCGCAGGCAGCCCACAGGCCAGCAGGACGAAGGCCTGCTGGCCAGCCAAAGCCTCGCGCGACCACATCACCCAGGCACCCGCCAACACGCCCATGACAATGCCCAGGCCACCAATACGCGGCACCGGGCTGGCATGGAATTTCTGCGGCCCCGAAAGATCGTGGTCACTCGACAAGTGGGCATGCGACTTGGCCGAGCGGACGGCGACCAATGTGATGGCGAGCGACACCGCGAACGCCACGATCAGGATCAGCATGTGGCGAATTCTATCGACGCGGCCCGCGCGGACCGGGCCGCTAGAATGCGGCGCTCCGGGTGCGGGCCGCCGCGCTTGCCGTGCACCAAGATCGTCATCGTTGCCGATTGGCTTCGTTCAGGGGCCATGCCCAATGTTTCCAGTTCTTCACTTGATTTCGACCCGCCCAGTGCGGACTGCCGCCGCACTGGCGGCGGTCCGCGTTGCGTTCGCCGTGATGGTCACGGTTGCGGCCGGCGCTGCGCACGGGCAAGCGACCTCGTTGCCACAGACCAGCGGCAATATCCAGCCCAACAGTTCCGACAGCGGCGCTGTGAGTGGCCCGACACGCCTGCGCCAGCCCGCCTCAGAGACGTCGCCGGCGCCTGGTTCGAGCCGATCGACGCAGACATCGGACCCGAAGGCAAAGCGTGACCCTGAGCCCGGCTTCCCGGCCTTGCCACGGCCCAGCGAGTTCGAGGACTACGTCAATCGATTGGCCTTTCCTGCCGTTACACCGGATGTACAGCCGATTCGCAGACTCGGTACCGGATTGATCACCGAGGTTGCGCGACAGGGTGACTCGATCGACTACAGCCCGCTGGTGCCACCCGATTACCTGATTTCGCCCGGCGACGAACTCGTACTGTCGATGTGGGGCTCGGTCGACGCGGAACTGCGCCTTTTTGTTGACCGCTCCGGGCGCATCAGCGTGCCCCGGGTCGGGTCGATCATGGTTTCGGGCGTGCGCTATGCGGACCTGCCGGCCACCATCAGCAAGCGCGCCGCGCAGACCTTCAAGAATTTCGAGCTCAGCGTGTCGCTGGGTCAGCTGCGCGGCGTGCGCGTCTACGTCACGGGCTTCGTGGCGCACCCGGGTGCCTACACTGTCAACGCGTTGTCGAGCATGGCCAGCGCGCTGGTGCGCGCTGGCGGTCCGTCCGCATCGGGCAGCTTTCGCGATATCGAGTTGCGGCGCGGCAAGACCCTGGTGTCGACACTCGATGTCTACGACCTGTT
>JAHECC010000340.1 GCA_024641965.1 Rubrivivax sp. | reverse complement strand
TGCGGCCGGCTCGATGCGCACCGGCGCAGGCACGGGCAGCGCCACGGGCGGCGCGACGATCGCCGGTGGTGGTGGCGCCGGCGGCGGTGGTGGCGGCGTGATCTGCACCTCCGGCGGTGGCATGAAGCTTGGCGGTGGCGGCGCCAGCTTCGGCGGCGGCGGCAGGCTCACCGGCGGCAGCGGCGGGGGCGGCTGCACCTCGTCGATGATCTTCGTCTCGATGGGCGTGCGGATGACCTCGATCACCGTGCGCGCCAGCCCGGTCACCAGCGCCCAGCCCAGCAACACGTGCAGCGCGACCACCACCATCAGGCCGGTGACATGCCGGCCCGGGTTGCGCTGTTGTTGGGCGTAATCCAATTGCGATTTCCAGTGGTCGGGTGCCGAGTTGCCGCCCTCAGCCGCGGCAGATGTAAGGCAGCCACTCGCCGATCGGGCCGCGCAGCACCTGGTCGGCCAGGTCATCCAGCGGTGTCGGCTGGTCGTTCAGGATGACCACGCGCGCGCCAGCATCCTTGGCCACTTCCACACTGCCTGCGACCGGATAGACCTGCAGCGTCGAGCCCACCGCCAGCATCAGGTCGGCCTGGCCGGCCACGGCCATGGCCCGGTCGATGACATCGGGCACCAGCGGCTGCCCAAAGGAGATGGTGTCGCTCTTCAGGATGCCGCCGCACATCAGGCATCGCGGGTCGGCCTCGCCGGCGCGCACGCGCGCCAGCGTCTCTTCCATCGGCAGGCGCTGGCCGCAATCCCAGCACATGCTGCGCCGCACCGTGCCGTGCACCTCGATCACGCGCCGCGCCGAATTGCCGGCGCGCTGGTGCAATTCATCCACGTTCTGCGTGATCAGCGCGTGCAGCTTGTCGCGCTGCTCCAGAACGACCAGCGCATGGTGCCCGCGGTTCGGTTCGGCGGTCCAGGCGAAGTCTTCCAGACGGCCGCGCCATGCCGCCTGCCGCACCTGGGCGTCGGCCAGGTAGGTCTGGATCGTCGACAGCTTCTCCGCCGTGGGGTTGCGCGTCCAAAGGCCATTCGGGCCGCGGAAGTCAGGGATGCCCGAATCGGTGGAGATGCCGGCGCCGGTGAGCACGACGACGCGCAGCGCGGCATCGATCCAGCCGCGCACGGTGTCCAGGGTCTGCTCTTCCGACATGCAACGGCCTCCACGCGTACGACGCGGCGATCATAGTGCGCGCTACATTCGCCGCTTCGGCGCGGGCCGCGACAACCCAACAGGCGGAGCAGGACATGGACAGACGACTCGAAGGCAAGGTGGCGATCATCACGGGCGCGGGTTCCGGCATCGGCCGTGCCGCCGCCATGCTCTTCGCCGAGGCCGGCGCGGCGCTGGTGCTGGGCGACAAGACCGAAGCGGTGAATCACACCGCGAAGGCGGTGATCGATGCCGGTGGCCGCGCCGCGGCGCTGCAGATCGATGCCGGCGTGGAGGCCGACGTGGCCCGCCTCGTGGCGCTGGCGCAGGCGGACTTCGGAGGCCTGCACGTCGCCTTCGCCAATGCCGGCATCTCCGGCGGCATGGCCGGCATCTTCGATTCCACGCCCGAACTGTTCAGCGAGGTGCTGCGAGTGAATCTGATCGGGCCGTGGCTCATCGTCAAGCACGCCGGCAAGGCCATGGCCGACGCGGGGCAGGGGGGCTCGATCATCTGCACCGCGTCGGTGGCCGGCATCCGCTCGGGCGCGGGCGGGCCGGCCTATTCGGCGTCGAAGGCGGGGGTCATCAACCTGGTCAAGGTGTCGGCGCAGCAGCTGTGCGAAACGAACGTGCGCGTGAATGCCATCTGTCCGGGGCTGACCGAGACGGGCATGACGCGTCCGACCTTCGACTACGCCAAGGACAAGGGCGTGACGCACAAGCTCGGCAAGCTGAACCCGCTGCGCCGCGCGGCGCAACCCGAGGAACTGGCCCGCGTGGCGCTGTTCCTTGCCAGCGACGAGGCCAGCTACGTCAACGGCCAGGCGATCGCGGTGGACGGCGGGCTGTCCAGTTCACATCCGGTGACGCGGCAGCTGCCAGGGCAGACGGCGGTGTGACGGACACACGCGGCGTTCGTTGTGTTTCGCTATGACTGCGATTGCCAGAATGTCGTTGATCGATGGCTGAACGGTCCCTAAAGTCAGCGACACCGAACAGCCAAAGGAGATCAGCATGAGCAACGAAAGCAGATGCCCGTTCGCGGGCGCAGCCCGAAAGCACACTGCAGCCGGCGCCCCGGCGAATGCCCAGTGGTGGCCTGACCAGTTGAACCTGAAGATCCTTCACCAGCATTCCACCAAGTCCGACCCGATGGGCCAGGACTTCGACTATGCCGAGGCCTTCAAGAGCCTCGACCTGGATGCGGTGATCAAGGACCTGCATGCGCTGATGACCGATTCGCAGGCTTGGTGGCCCGCTGACTATGGCCACTACGGGCCGTTCTTCGTGCGCATGGCCTGGCATGCGGCGGGCACCTACCGCATCGCCGACGGCCGCGGCGGCGCGGGCACCGGCGCGCAGCGCTTCGCGCCGCTGAACA
>JAHECC010000153.1 GCA_024641965.1 Rubrivivax sp. | reverse complement strand
CCCATCCAGTAGACTGCGCCCACCGAGCCCTTCGATGACAGCCCTCGCCACCCCGCTCCACACGCGCACCGCCGCGCCGCGCCCCGATCCGTTCGCATCGCTCAACGACGAGCAGCGCCAGGCCGTGTTCCATGGCCGCGACGGCACGGCGCCGCCGCTGCTGATCATCGCCGGCGCCGGGTCGGGCAAAACGCTGACGCTGGCCGCGCGGGTGGCGCGTCTGGTGCTGGACGGCGCCGACCCGCAGCGCATGCTGCTGCTGAGCTTTTCGCGCCGCGCCGCCCAGGACCTGCAGCGCCGCGTCGGCCGTGTGCTGCACCAGGCGCTCGGTTTCGGCGCCACCCAGCGCGCACCCGAATTGCCCTGGGCCGGCACCTTCCACAGCGTCGGCGCACGACTGCTGCGCGAGTACGCCGAGCGCATCGGCCTGAACCCGGCCTTCACGATCGCCGACCGCGGCGACAGCGAGGACCTGCTCGGCCTGCTGCGCCACGAACAGGGGCTGTCGAGCACGCACAAGCGCTTTCCGATGAAAGGCACCTGCCTGGCCATCTATTCGCGCGCCGTCAACAGCCGCGAACCGCTGACCGAGGTGCTACAGCAGCGCTTCCCCTGGTGTCGCGATTGGGAAGCGCAGTTGAAGGCATTGTTCCGCGCCTACCTGGCGGAGAAGCAGCGCCAGTGCGTGCTCGACTACGACGACCTGCTGCTGGCCTGGTGGCAGATGCTGCAGGACCCGGGCTTTGCCGCCGAACTCGGCGCGCGTTTCAGCCAGGTGCTGGTCGACGAATACCAGGACACGAACCGGCTGCAGGCCGGCATCCTGTTGGCGCTGAAGCCAGACGGCCAGGGCTTGAGCGTGGTCGGCGACGACGCGCAATCCATCTACGCCTTTCGCGCGGCCGAGGTGCGCAACATCCTCGACTTTCCGAAAACCTTCGAACCGGCCGCGACGGTGCTCGCGCTGCAGCAGAACTACCGCTCGACGCAGCCGATCCTGCAGGCCTGCAACGCTGTCATCGCCGAAGCGCCCGAGCGCTTCGCCAAGACGCTGTGGAGCGAACGCAACTCAGCCGAACGCCCGCAACTGGTGAGCCTGCAGGACGATGCCGAACAGGGCGCGTGGGTCGCCGACGAGGTGCTGGCACAACGCGAGCAGGGCATCGCGCTGAAGCGGCAGGCGGTGCTGTTCCGCACCTCACACCACAGCGCCGCACTCGAGCTGGAGCTGATGCGGCGCGACATTCCCTATGTCAAGTTCGGCGGGCTGAAGTTCCTGGAGGCCGCGCATGTCAAGGACCTGCTGTCGCTGCTGCGCTGGTCGCAGAACCCGCGCCACCGGCTCGCGGGCTTCCGCGTTGCCCAGCTGGTGCCGGGCCTGGGCCCGGCTGGCGCACGCAAGCTGCTCGACGGCATCGCGCACGCCGTCGACGCCGTCGCCGCGCTGCAGGCCTTCCGGCCCGCGCCTGGCGCGGCGGCGGCCTGGCGCGAACTGCGCGAGTGCCTGGCGGCGATGGGCCAGGCCGGCGCGGCGTGGCCGGCTGCGCTCGATCTGGCGCTGCGCTGGTACCGGCCGCAATTGCAGCGGCTGCACGAGGACGCGGCCGTGCGCCAGGCCGACCTGGAGCAGTTGCAGCAGCTGGCTGGCGGCTACGCGTCGCGCGAGGCCTTCCTCGCCGAACTCACGCTCGACCCGCCCGAGGCCACCAGCGATGAAGCCGGGCCGCCGCACCTCGACGAGGACTACCTGATCCTGTCCACCATCCATTCGGCCAAGGGCCAGGAATGGTCGTCGGTGTATGTGCTCAACGTGGTCGACGGCTGCATGCCGGCCGACATGGCGGCCGGCAGCGCCGAGGAGATCGACGAAGAACGCCGCCTGCTCTACGTGGCGATGACACGCGCGCAGCACCGGCTGCAGCTGCTGGTGCCGCAGCGCTTTTACGTGACACAGCAGTCCGCGCGCGGCGACCGGCACTTGTGGGGCGGGCTGTCGCGCTTCGTCACGCCCGCGGTTGCGGCGCATTTCGATCGGCGTTGCTCGCAGCGCGTGGCCGCACTGGCGACCGCTGCCGCCAGCAGCCCGGTGCTGGACATCGGCGCGCAGCTGCGTTCAATCTGGAACTGACAGCGCCTGCACCCGCCAGCCGCGCGGCCAGCGCAGCGGCCCGAACCAGGCGCCGCAGGCGATCGCAGCGGCGATGATCGTCCCATACAGCAGCAATGCCAGCGCCTGCGACGCAAACACCAGCGCCAGCCCGCCACCCGATCGCAGCGCCAACCAGCCGCCCAAAGCCACCACCGCCAGCCGCACGATGTTGCCGATCACCGGCCACTTCAACCGTCCGGCCCCCTGCGAGGCGAAGTACAGCACCAGCCCCAGGCCGAAGAAGCCGTACACCGGGCCCACGTTGCGCAGGTACAGCGTGCCCGCCTCGAGCATCGCCGGGTCGGTGCTGAACAGCGTCAGCCAGGCATGCGGAAAGAAGGCAGCCCACAGGCCGATGGCCTCGGTCATACCGAAGCACAGTGCCGCGCCGATCCAGGTGGCACGCATTGCGCGGTCGCGCCGGCCGGCGCCGATGCAGGTGCCGACCATCGCCACCAGCGGCGCGCCCATGCCGAAGACCAAGGGGATGAGCAGGTACTCCAGCCGCGACGCCGTGCCGTAGCCGGCGATGGCCGCTGCGCCGAACGCACCGACCAGCGTGACGCCGATGGCAATGCTCAGGTTGGTGGCCACGGTTGACACGGAGCTGATCAAGCCCACGCGCAGGATGTCGCTGAACAGCGGCCATCGCAAAGCCAACCCGCGCAACGTGGGCCGCAACTGGCTGCGCGACGAGCGCAGGTAGGCCACCAACGCCAGGCTGCCGAACAGGTAGTAGGTCAGCAAGGCCATGCCGCCGCCGGCAATGCCGAACCCAGGCACAGGCCCCCAGCCGAAGATCAGCAGCGCCGACAGCGGCACCAGCAGCACCGCGCCGACACAGGTGACGATGGCCGGCAGCACCATGTTGCCGGTGCCACGGATCACCGCCGACAGCGCGTTGAACAGCCACACCAGCACCGCGCCGGCGAAGACCCAGGAGGAGTAGATCAACGCGGCATCCAGCGCGGCGCCGATGCCGCCCATGCGGCTGTAGAGCCAGCGGCCACCTCCCAGCAGCGTGAGCGTGAACAGCAGCCCGAAGCCCAGCGAAATGACAGCGGCGTGCCAGACCAGCGCGTCGGCATCGTCGCGCCGCCCGGCGCCCAGTGCACGCGCGATGGCCGAGGCGATGCCGCCGCCCATCGCGCCGGCCGAGGTGGTCTGCATCAGCATCACCAGCGGGAAGACCAGCGCCATGCCGGCCAGTGCATCGGTGCCGAGCCGGCCGACGAAATAGGTTTCGATCAGGCCCACCGCGGCCTGCGCCAGCATCACCAGCACGTTGGGCGCGCCCAGTCGCAGCAGCGTCGGCAAGATCGGCGCTTCAAGCAGCGCGCGGGTGCGCGGGTTCATGCCCGCGTTCATGCCTGGATTCACGTCCGGGCCGGCGCCGCGCTTTGTACACGGTCCTCGCGAATCGCCAGGTGGATCAAGGCCGCGCCGACGGCCAGCACGATGTCGATGTACCAGAGCCAGTCGTAGCTGCCGGTGGCGTCGAAGATTTGACCACCCAACCAGGCACCCAGGAAGGCGCCCACCTGGTGCGACAGCATGACCACGCCGAACAGCGTGGCCATGTTGCGCGTACCGAAGAACTTCGCCACCAACCCGGCTGTGGGCGGCACGGTGGACAGGAAGGTCAGGCCCATCACGGCGGCGAACACCAGCACCGTCGTGCCAGTCTTCGGTGCCAGCAGGAACAGCAGCACCGCCAGCGCACGCGTCGCGTAGATCAGCGACAGCAGCGACTTCATGCGCCAGCGGCCCGTGGCCCAGCCAATGGCCACGCTGCCGATGACGTTGAACAGCCCCAGCATGGCCAGCGACCAGGCGCCATATTGCAGCGGCAGCCCGCAAGCAGCGATCACGCCCGGCATGTGCGTAGCCAGGAAGGCGACGTGAAAGCCGCAGACGAAGAAGCCGGCACCGAGCAACAGGTAGTTCGGGTTGCGCAGCGCGCCACTCACGGCGGCAGTGGCACCCACCGGCTGAGGCGCGCTGGCCGCCGCCGGTGGGTGCCTGCCGCGCAATACCAGCGCCGCGGGCAGCGCCAGCAGCACGATCAGGCCCAGCACCTGCATCGCGCTGGCCCAACCCAGGCCCAGCATCAGCGCGCCGGCGACCGGCGCGATCAGGAACTGCCCGATCGACCCGCCGGCATTGACGATGCCGGTGGCGATGCCGCGCTTCGGCTCGGCGATCAGCCGGGTTGTCGCAGCCATCAGCACCGCAGGCCCGGCCATGCCCGCGCCGCCCGCGGCCATCAGGCCCACGGCCACCGTCAGCCCGAGCGTGCTGCCCATATAGGGGGTGATGAAGATGCCCGCCGCGACCAGCAGCACGCCCAGCACCAGCACGCGGCCGGCGCCATGCTTGTCGGCCAGGGCCCCAGCAAAGGGCTGCGTCAGGCCCCAGCACAACTGGCCGATGGCAAAGGCCAGACTGATTTGCCCCAAACCCAAGCCGGTGGCGGTATTCAAGGGGCTCAGGAACAGGCCCATCGACTGGCGCGTGCCCATGGTCAGCGCAAAGGTGCCGGCCGCGGCCAGCAGCACCACCCACGTCGCCCATCGGCGCTCGGGCTGGGCCGGGTCATGCATCGACAGGCTCCTCGACCGTGTTCGACAACTGCTCGAGCGATGTGTCCAGCAGTTCGTGCAACGCCAGCACCCGATCGATGCCGAGTGCCTGGTTCAAGCCGTCCTGCGCCACCTTCCAATGGCGCTGCGCCTCGGCGCGCTTGTCGCGCCCGGCGGCCGTGATGCGGATGCTGCGGCTGCGGCCGTCGTCGCCCGCCTGCTGCGCGACCCAGCCGGCGGCCAGCATCGGTTTGAGGTTGCGCGTCAAGGTCGACGCATCCATCGTCATCGCCTGGGCCAGCTCTCCGGGCCGCAACGGCCCAAGCTTGAGCACATGGCTCAGCAGCGAGAACTGCGTGGTTTTCAGCCCGGCCTTGGCGAGTTCCTGGTCGTAGTGCTGCGACACGCGCCGCACCAGCTGGCGCAATTTGAAGTTGGTGCAGCCCTGCGGCTTGATCGGATGCGTGTCCATGGTTTTTGATTGTATCTACAATCGTTTTATCTGCAACTATCTGGATCGACGATGTCTGACACCACCCACACCGCCGAAGCCTGGATCCGCGAACTCGAGGAGGTTCGCCGGCACATGCACGCTGGTGGCGGCAAGGCCGGCGTGGCGCAGGCCAAGGCCTTGCACGGCAAGAGCGGCCTGCAGGTGATGCAGGGGCTGTTGAGTGGCGAACTGCCCTACCCGCACATTGCCGACACACTCGACTTCGCGCTGGTGTCGGTCGACAAGGGCAAGGCCGTGTTCCAGGGTACGCCGCAGCTCAAGCACTACAACCCGCTGGGCAGCGTGCATGGCGGCTGGTACGCGACGATGCTCGATTCGGCGATGGGCTGTGCGGTGCACACCATGCTGGCTGCGAGCCAGGGCTACACGACTGCGGAGCTCAATGTGAACATCGTCCGCGCGGCCTCCGAGCGCAGCGGGCCACTGCGCACCATCGGCACGGTCTTGCACTGCGGCCGGCAACTGGCCACCGCCGAAGGCCGCATCGTCGGACCCGACGGCAAGCTGTACGCGCACGGCAGCACCACCTGCCTGGTGTTCGACGCCCAGAACCGCTGAGCGGGCAAGCAAGCGGTGGCGCGTCGCTGTCGCTCGATCCGTGTGGACGACGTTGCGCGCCTGGCCGAAAGGATCCGCGCAAACGGGGCGCATTCGAGTGGCGGCCCTCCCTGTACCTGCCCCTGTCCCTCGCGCCGCGGCACATGGCGGCGCCACGCAAGCCCTATTCGTCGTCGCCGAGCGAACGCAAGGACGTCGGATCAACGGTGATTCGGCGGTAGCCGATTGTGACGTGGCCAGATCGTTGCAGGCCGCCCAACGCTTCGTTCACGCGTTGCCGTGAGGCGCCTACCGCATCCGACATGTCCTGTTGCGTGACGCGCAGCTCCACCCTGCCGTCGGCAAGCACTTTGCCGTTCTCCACGGCAATGTGGAGCAAAGCCGCGCGCAGGCGATCCCGCAGGCGCAATTGCGCCTGATCGGCCACGTGATCGAACATCTCGCTCAGGCGCGCGGCCAGGAACTTCGCCACCGCCAGACTCACCTCGGCATCGCCGCGCATGGCGTCGATGAAGGCACCACCTGGAATCCACTGCACCATACAGTCGCCACTGGCGATCAGATCCGTCTGGAACGGCAACCCGGCGAGGACCGATGCCACGCCAACGGCCTCGCCCGGTTCGACCCAGCGGATCAGGTGTTCGTGGCCGTCGCGAAGCACGGTCAGCGAACGCAGGCGACCATGGTTCAGCACCAGTACCGAGTGGATAGGCTGGCCGCGCTGCACGAGCGTCGCACCATCCGCGTATCGCCGGTGGGCGCCTCGCCGACGCAAGGCCTCGGCCGCCGCCGGCGGCAACGAGCGCCACAGGTCCTGCCGGTAGGACGCCGGTTGCGCAGACTCTCGCGGGTTCTGCCGGATGGGGTTCATCCTTAGATTGTCCGCTACGCAGCAATTCGAATTCTCATCGCACCCTTTAATGCGAACCCTCGCTGCGCGCCTTGACGCGGCGCAAACCTAGAGGAGTGAACCATGCGCATCTTCTTACCTGCCGCCGTCTGGGCGCTTGGTGCCTTGCTGAGCACATCGGCCTGGTCGCAGACCACGCTGCGCATCCAGGACTATCCCGGCCTGGGCAACTTCCTCGTGCGCGTGGCCAATGCCAATGGCCTGTGCGAAAAGAATGGTGTGAAGTGCGAGTTGCGCACCATCCCGCAGGCCCCGCTGGGATTGCAGACACTGCTGTCCGGCGACATCGACATCTCCTTCACGCCGCCCGAAGTGCTGGTGCAGGCGGTCAACAAGGGGGCCGAACTCAAGGTTCTGGGCAGCGGCGCGCGCGAGCCGGTGTTCTTCCTGATGGCCGCCGAGGGCCTGGCCACGCCGAATGCCGACAAGGGCTACCCGGCGGTGATGCAGGACTTCAAGGGCAAGAAGGTCGGCGTCACGGCCCGCGGCAGCGCGGCGGAGTTCCAACTGGTCGAGATGTTGCGCGGTGCCAAGATGACTGCCGACGACGTGACCATCGTCGCCGTCGGTGCGCCCAACACCGCCTTCCCGGCCATTTCCAACAAGCAGATCGACGGTCTGATCCTGTTCACGCCGATGGACGGCTTCTGCGAAGTCAGCAAGGCCTGTCGCGTGGTCGTGGATCCGCGCCGTGGTCAGGGCCCGGCCGACATCGTCAAGGGCTCCGGCGCCGCGGTGGTGACCGTGGCGCGTGCCGACTATGCCGGCAAGAACGCCGCGGCGCTCGAGGGCTACGGGCGGGCCATGCGCGAGGCCGAGAAGATCACCCAGGATCCGGCCAACTTCGCCGCCATGCTCAAGCTGGCCCAGGAAACCTTCAAGATCAACGCGCCCGGCGGCGACAAGGTGCTGGAGATCTCGCTGCGCAACAACCTGAAGAGCTTCAAGTACGACGTCGATCCCGCGGCGTTGCAGCACATTGCCGAGACCATGCAGCGCGGCGGCCAGATCGACAAGGTCGTGGACACCGGCAAGCTGCTGGCCCGCTGAGCCGCGTCGTTTTCCTGCAAGACACCCGCTGCGCCGCCGCATGTCCGCGCCCGCCATCGCCGTCGACGGCCTGCAATTGAGTTTCGACGGCACGAACGACGTGCTTGCCGACATCTCGCTGCAGGTGGCCGAGGGCGAGTTCGTGTCCCTCGTCGGCCCCAGCGGTTGCGGCAAGACGACGTTGCTGAACTTGTGCGCCGGGCTGGTCGCGCACACCGGCGCCGGCTCGATCCGCGTGGTCGATCAGGCGCCGCGTGAGGGCCGCCCCGAAGTGGCCTACCAGCTGGCACGCGACTGCCTCCTACCATGGCGCACCGCGCTGGACAACGCCGCATTCGGGCTGCAGGTGCGCGGCGTGCCGACCGACAAGAGCCGCGAGCGCGCCCGCGCCATGCTGGCCGAAGTCGGCCTGGCCGGCTACGAGCAGTCGCTGCCCAAGGCGCTGTCGCACGGCATGCGCCAGCGCACCGCGCTGGCGCGCACCTTCAGCATGGACGCCACGCTGCTGCTGATGGACGAACCCTTCGGTGCGCTCGATGCGCAGACCAAGTTGCAGCTGGAGGACCTGCTGCTGCGCCTTTGCGAACAGCATCGGCACACGGTGCTGTTCGTCACGCACGACCTGGCCGAAGCGGTGGCGGTGTCGGACCGGGTGATCGTGATGTCCTCGAGGCCCGGGCGCATTGTCGCTGACGTGCCGATCGACCTGCCGCGCCCGCGCTCGATCCGCGAGTTGCAGAAGGACCCGCATTTCCACGAGCTGTATGCGCAGCTGTGGGCACACCTCGAGTCCGGCTGGGTCAAGCATGAAGGCTGAGTCACCAGGAGCTGGGCGCTGGCGCGTCGGAATGTTGCACGTGGCGTTCATGGCCACGATGTTCGCGCTGGGCGAGGTGGCCACCCGTGCCAAGTGGCTGGACCCCACCTTTTTCGGCCAGCCCAGCGGCGTGCTCAAGTTCCTCTGGGACAACCTGGGCACGGCCAAGCTGTGGACCGACCTGGGCTGGACCATGGCTGGCGTGCTCTCTTCCTTCGCGCTGGGCAGCGCCGCTGCCTTCGCGGTGGGGCTGCTGTTCGTGCGCTGGCCGGCGCTGGAGCGCTTCGCCGACCCGTACTTCAACGCGCTGAACGTGATGCCGCGCATCGCGCTGGCGCCGCTGTTCATCCTGTGGTTCGGCCTCGGACTGGGCAGCAAGGTCGCGCTGGGCTTCTCGCTGACCTTCTTCATCGTGCTGTCGGCCACGGTGGCCGGCATCCGCGGCGTCAGCCAGGACCATGTCACGCTGTGCCGCACGCTCGGCGCCGGCGCCGGCACCACCTTCTTCCAGGTCACGCTGCCCGGCGCCGTGCCGGTGATCTTCTCGGGCCTGCGCCTGGGCCTGATCTATGCGCTGCTGGGCGTGATCGGCGCCGAGATCATCGCCAGCGAGAAGGGCCTGGGCCAGTGGCTGGCCTACCTGGGCTCGACCTTTGACATCAACGGCGTCATGGCGTTGCTGCTGGTGCTGGCGCTGCTGGGGGTGGCCATCGTGCGCTTCATGACCTGGCTCGAAAAGCGACTGCTGCATTG
>JAHECC010000152.1 GCA_024641965.1 Rubrivivax sp. | reverse complement strand
GTTGCCTTGGTGATTGCCGATTCGACGTAGTCCTGGCCGAGAACGGCTTTACGGGTCGCAAGACCCGCTTGATCGAGATCCATGAGAGAGCTCCGTCCCTAGTTGCGCGAGGAACGTCAGCATAGCGTGCCAGACCCAGCGCGGCGCTATCGCGTCGGCGCGCAAAGCCTGCAACGCGCCGCGCTGAATAACGCTTCGATGCTATGGCTTGGGAATCACGTCCTCAACCTGCCGCGGAAGTATGTCAAGACGAAGACCGCTTCGGTCGGGAGCAGCGACCGCCTCGCGGCTGGCTGCATCTGATTCAGCGGAGGGGGCTTCGAGAGATGGAGGCGGGGCCACCTCTGCACCCTCAGGTCCGGTCGGCTGCGCGGCCGATGTGCCGACCCTCGATCCGTCGAAGCTCATGGCGTGCGCCTCGAGTTCAGCAAGTCTGTGCCAGCAACTCCCGCGCTTCTGTCAGATCAGGGCTGTCCCTTCCCTCGAGGCATCGCGCATAAATGGGCGTCAGCAGGTCTTTCGGGCGACCGTCCTCGCCACCGTCAATCCATAGTCGCGCAAGCGCAATTGCTGTCCGAAGCTCGAACAGTTGCGCACCTTGTGCTCTAGCCACCTTAAGCGCTTCCTCGTAGTGGCGTTCGGCTGCGGCCCGAGGCCGCCCGCTCTCGTGCGCATAAACACCCGCAATACGGTGCAGCTCGGGCTCGAAGAAGTAACCGCGACTCGACCCGCAGAAGGCGAGCGCACGGTCAATGGACTCAAAGCATTTGTCGTAGTTGCCGACACGCCCGTGGATTTCGGCCGCCAGGCCAAGATAGAACGCATAGTCGATCATCGCCCCGACCCGCAGGAATTCCTCCAGGCTGGACTCGATCCGGGCCAGTTCGGGCTGCCGCTCTCCTGCCACCGCAATTGCCCACTCACAGAGCAGATCTGCGCTTGCTTGTCTGTACGACAGCCCTGCACGCCTGGAAGACGCTGCTGCGCGCTGCGCATGCAGCAGCACGGCCTGGACATCACGCAGATAGGCGAACAAAGACGCGGCGGCAATATCGGCCTGGGACTGCGAGTACCACTTCGGCGCGCGAGCCACGACATCGAAGGCTTGCCGACTCAACTCACGAGCCTGATCAATCTTCGCTTGCAAGATGAGCGATTTGGCCATCCAGAACAGGCACGCGACGCTCGGGTCTTCGATCTGAGCCGCGTCGGTTTCCAGACGGCCCTGGGCATTTGCCACCTCCAGCGCGCCTTTTGCGTGACCGATGGAGGTGTCAAGACGGCCTTGATGAAACGTGGAACAAGCCAGAAGCTCACCGGATTCGACCAAGGGTGTCAAATCGCCCGACCGCGGCAAGATCTCGTTGCAGCGTGCGAGCACCGCCTGTGTCTTGTCGAACTCGCCGCGGACCTCATACATCGTCGCCAACTGAAATAGCACCAACGCTTCATTTGGCTTGTCGTCCAGACGGGCGGCAAGCGTCAGCGCACGCGCACAGACCTGGTTCGCTTCCTCGCTGGACCATCCCTTCACGGCTCGACACACGGGCAACTTGGTCGTGAGCAATCCGAGTTCCGCACTTTCTCGCTGACGCTGCAAGCCCGGAAACTTGTCGAGCAATCCAAGTGCCTGATCGAGTATCTGCATCGACTCCTGAACAGAGCCCGAATGAGCGGCTTGCGCCGCGGCTAGCTTGAACCAGTGCAATGCTTCCGGAACGCGCTGCGCGTCTCGAAAGTGCTGCGCGATCACCAACGGGTTCGATCGGGAGCCGGCGGGCTGCATTCTTGCGAGTGCATCCGCTATATCTCCATGTATCACCCGCCGTGCGCTGTTCAACAAACTCGTGTAGGCAGCTTGCTGGACGAGCGCGTGCTTGAAGACGAAGCTCTCATCGTCTCCCCATCTCTCCCGATAGACCAGCCCGCTCCCCACGATTCGATGCATTGCAGCATCTAGATCCCCGGGTTCCAGTGAAGCAATCTGCGATAGCAGCGCGCGGGAGAATCGGCGGCCAACGCAAGCGGCAACCTGCGCCAGTTCCTTGTCCGGCCCAAGGCGATCAAGGCGGGCATTCAGCGAGTCGTGCAACGTCAGCGGCACGGAGATCTGCTCCGAATGTGCTTGAGCGTCGCGCATCGACTCATTGCCGGCTTCGCTAATCTGAAGGGTGTTTGCGACTTCTTCTATAAACAGCGGAATTCCGTCCGTTGCTTCAATGACCTTGTTGCAGATTTCGTCGGGCAGGTGGGGCGCCGCTTTGTGGACCAGGTCCATGGCATGGCGCCTGCCGAGCCGCGTCAAACGCAGCGGGACAACCTGGGCCAGGTTCAGCCACGGCACCTGAAACTCGGGGCGATACGTCACGATCGACATGACCGGCAACGCCGCGCAGACAGAAAACTGCAGGTCCAGCGCATCGCGTGTGGTCGGATCCAGCCAATGCGCATCCTCGACGATCAATACGACTGGCTGGACGAGAGCTTGAGCTTTCAAGACGTCGGCAAGGGCCTGCAGCGTCAGCGCACGCTGTTTCCGTGCCGATAGATCGAGAGGTGGGTAACGCCCACTGTCGAGTGACAAGAGTTCCGCGAGAAGCGCTCTCGCCTCGTCTGAAACCGATACGAGCGCTTCCAGCTTGTCGAGACGGGCATCGCCGTCGTCGGCCGCTTCGAAGCCTGCCGCGCGCTCGACATGCTCGATCACCGGATGCAACGCCGAATTCGTATGGAACGGCGAGCAGCGGTAGATCACCCGTGCATGTCGTTGTCCGCTGACACGGTGCAGAAACTCGGATATCAGTCGGCTCTTGCCGAATCCCGGCTCGCCTTCGACCAACGCGATCTGGCCTCTTCCCTCCAGCGTATCCGCCCACCGATCCAGCAACAGCGCAAGCTCCGGCTCACGGCCGACGAATGGTGTGACTTGTCGCCCACTCTCGAGCAGGGCATCGGCATTGCTTGATACACCGACGACTCGCTGAACACGAACCGGATCCGCGAATCCCTTAACGGTGCGCGATCCAACGTCCTCGAGCTCGAACAGGTCTCCTACGAGCCGACTGGTATGTTCGCCGATCACGATCTCGTCCGTGCCAGCAAGACCCTGCAGGCGCGATGCAAGATTGGGCGTTTCTCCGACTGCCAGTTGCGGCTCTCCCTCGCCACTGTCTCCCACGACCACCAAGCCGGTCGCGACGCCGATCCGAACATGAACCGGCGCAGCAGCCTCCATTGATCTGAGGTCAGCAACGAGATCGAGTGACGCCCTCACGGCCCGTTCCGCGTCATTGCCATGCGCAACCGGCCAGCCAAAATAGGCCATGACGCCATCGCCGAGATACTGGGCAACGTTTCCGCCATAGCGTTGGATGATGCCCTCAGCGGTGCGCTGATAGGCTCCGATCAAGGTCCTCAGCTCTTCGGGATCCATCGCTTGGGCAAGCGCCGACGACCCGACCAGGTCGCAGAACATCACCGTCAAATTTCGACGCTGCGCCTTCGAGTCGAGACGCGGCGACTCGGCGGTGGCTGCGTGCCCCGAGCCTGTTGATCCATCAACAGCGTCCGTCTTCGCCTTGTAGGCCTCGATACCCGCGATGATCTTCGCGCGTGCCCCTATGGACAGTCCCATTTCCTTGAGCATCGCATCGGTCAGATGCGGTAGCGCTTCCAAGTCAACATCGTTCTCGACGAACGTGTTCACATAAGCACTCAGCCCCAGTCCTCCTAGCCAGTCAGCGATGTCAGGCATGCACTCTCCCGGACCCCATGTTAGTTGGGGTTAAGTCGCCCAGGAAAATGCGGGCGCTTCGTCATTTGAGAGGACCGAGCCATCATCAGGAAGTCCCCGAATCATCCCCCAACGACATCGAGCGCGACCTGACTGCAAACGGCTGGAGCAACTTTGCCGCCACACCACCCAGCCGGCGCTGTCGGACGAGCGGGTGCGGCTCAACGATGCAGGGCAGGTAGAGCTCAAGCTCAAGACACTGTGGCGCGACGGCGCCACGCACCTGGTGATGAGTTCGCTGGAGTTCATGCAGCGGCTGGCCGCGCTGGTGCCGCGACCCCGGCTGCACCTGATCCGTTTTCACGGGGTGCTGGCCCCCAACGCGAAGCTGCGGGCTTTGGCGATACCACAAGGGCCGCCCGCTCACGCGCAAGACGCCGAGGGGGCCACCGAGGCCGCAGCCACCGCCAAGTGCGAAGTCGAGACCGTCCAGTGGGCCTAGCCGCCCGATGGCCCCTTGCCGGCCATCATTCGGCTGACACTGCGCAGGACCGACCGACCGCTTCCAGGTCATGAGTTGAGCAGATCTGCTGTCGCTGAGGGTCGGTTGGGTGAGATCACGTCAGCACCGCGCGAACGGTCGCGAAGCGCCGAGAGCCGTCAGCGAATCTCTATCCGATCGAATGTCACTCGGTATCAGCCCCGACCCTGCACGCCGAAGGCCCAGGCCAGCAGCGTGAAGCTGGCAAAGGACAGCACCGTACTGCTCATGATGATGCGTGTCACGCGGCCGTTGTCCGCGCCATAGCGCTCGGCGAGCAAGGCCACGTTGCTGGCGCTGGGCAGTGCGGCGGTGAGCGTGACCACCATCACCTGGAAAGCGCTCAGCGGTGCACCCAGGGCCACGGCCGCGGCCAGCACCATGAACACCAGCAGCGGGTGCAGAAACAGCTTCATCAATGCCACCGGCAGATACAGCGGCAGCGGCGTGCGCGTGTGCGCATGCCGCCCGGCGCGCCACAGCACCGCGCCGATGGTGAACAGCGCCACCGGTGAGGCCGCGTCGCCGAGCATGCGCACCACCACCTCAGGCGGGCCGCTCAGCGGCAGGCCCGCCACCGAGAACACGGCCCCCAGCGCAATCGACCAGGGCATCGGGTTGCTCAAAGCGCCTTTCAGCGCCCTGCCCAGCGCGGCGCGTGCGCCCAGGCCGGCAGCGTCGTGCACCTGTGCCAGCGCGATGCACAGCGAGGTGGTGAGGAACAGATCGACGAGGATGGTGCAGATCATCGGCCCCGCCGCCGCCGGGCCGAGCAGCGCCACCAGCAGCGGCACGCCCATGAAGCCGGTGTTCGGGAAGGCCGCCACGAGCGCGCCGAAGGCTGCGTCCTTCAGGTGCACGCGGTCACCGAGGGTGAAGGCGATGGTGGCAAACACCATCAGCAGCGCGCACAGCACATAGGCCACCAGCAGCGCCGGGTTCAGCAGCTCGAGAATCGGCGTGTTCATGCCGAAGCGGAACAGCATGCACGGCAGCGCGAAGTACAGCACGAAGGCGTTCAGCCCCGGGATCGCGCTTTCCGGCAGCACGCCGCGCTGCGCCGCCAGGTAGCCGGCCAGCACGAGCGCGAAGAACGGGATGGTGACGGCCAGGATGTCCTGCATGCTGGGCGGGAGTATCGCAAGCGGCTGTCGCGCGGCGCCGACAACCCGAAGGTCGCTTCGGTCGCAGCTGCGATCGGGGCGTCAGGCCGGTATCAACCGGTACGCCATGCCGTCCACGGTCAACAAGGCCGGCGTGGGTCCCGAAACGATCTGGCGCAGGCGTGCCGGCAAGTCGACGCCTGGCAGTTCCCGTGCCGCATCGATGTCGAAACGGCGCAATCGGGGCGCTGCCGCATCGGGCACGAGGAATTGCCCGTCGTGCCAGGCGGACACGTCCAGCTCGCGTGTGCCGATGGCGTGGTTGCTCACGCCGCGAACCAGTGCGTGCCCCAGCAGCGCGTCGCCCTGGCGTCGGTAGACCGTGAGCACGCCACTCAGGTGCGGCATGTGCACGGCCACCAGGCGCTGCCCGTCGGTGCTGGCCGCCATCCAGCGGTGGCGCGTGCCGATCGGCTCACCGCGGGCGGTGATCACCAGGCGCTCGGGGTGCGAGGCATCGGCCTCGATCAGCACCAGCCGCGCGCCCTGCGCATCCGACAGCATGCTGATCAGCCCCGTGCCACCGCCGCCGTGCCAGAGGCGCGGCGCGATGTCCTCCAGCACCTGCGGGTCGGGCAGCTCCAGCGTGCGCAGCGGCTGCAGGTTGTGCCGATCGAGCCACAGCACGCGCGTGGCCTCGATGCCGTCGCCCAGCACCGCATGGGTGTAGCGCCGCGCATCGGGCCCACCGAGCACGAGCACATGGCCACCATCGCCGCGGCCGTCCAGATCCACGAGCAGTGACCGGGCATCGGGCAGCACGTGGTCGCGGCCGCGCGCCGCCACGCGCCAACGCCCTGCCACGTCCGCCTCCATGCGCACCATGCGTGCGTCCAGACCTTCGCCATCGATGGTGATCAGGGCTTGCGGCAGCACCAGCAGCCCGGCGTGCGCAGCGATCTGAATGTCCTGCGCGTTGCCGTCCACCCACAGCCGGCCATCGGCGCGGCGCGCGACGACACGGCCATGGCCGGTGGCCAGCGGGGTCGTCGGATCGAGTTCATCGGCCAACGCCCGTGTGGCGTTGCCGTCCAGCGCCCACAAGCGGCCCGCATCGTCGATTCCCAGCCAGCCGCCGCGACCATCGGCACACAGTTGCCGCAGCGGCTGCGGCGCCACCAGTGGCCGCAGCCTCCAGGCCGCGGCACTGGCACTGGCACTGGCACCGGCAGTGCCCAACCCCAGCCCTGCCGCCGCACCCAGCAACAGCCGTCGCAACCGGTCGATCACCAGCGCAACCAGCGCGGGCCGATCCAGGCGCCGAGCGCACCGGCCAGGCCGATGCCCAGGCTGTACCACAGCGCGACGAAGCTGGTGGCCAGCTCGTCGCAGGCAAAGGCATAGCTGAAGGCGCCCACCGCGCCGGCCAGCAGGCCGGCGGCCAAGCCCGCCAGGCGTGGCCGCGTCGGCGCCAGGCCGTGCAGCGCCCACAGCGTGCCGGCCAGCGTCGGCAGCGACAGGCCGAAGACCAGCCACGGGCAGCTCGCCCAGCTGTGCCCCATCAATTCCGGTAGCCGTTCGCCCTGGGGTGCTGTGACAAAGCTCAGCAGGCCGAGCAGCGCCATCGCGGCGATCACGGCCGCGGTCAGCCGCGCCGGTGTGCGCGTGGCCACACCGGGCCGCGCCAGGCGCAGCACCCAGGCCGCGGTCGCGGCGACCAGCGCCAGCGCATAGGCCAGCTTGATCCACGGCGCGGCGTGGGCATACATCTCGCCAGGCACCGAGCCGATGAGCAGCAGCGCGGCGAGCAGGCTCAGCAGCACCCCGCCACCCAGCGCCAGCCCCAGTCGACGCTGCGGCAGCGCGCGCGGCGCCGGCCCGGCCTGGCGGGCCAGTATGTGGATCAGTTCGTCGGTTCTCATGCGTCGTCTCGTACCTTTTGGGCCAGTCGTTTCAGGCCGCGGTGCACCTGCACCTTGATGGCGGCCTCCGAAGCCCCGGTGCGCGCCGCAGCCTCGGCCACCGACAGGCCGTCGATCTTGGTCAGCATGATGGCCTTGCGCTGCGCCTCGGGCAGCGTGTCGAGCAGCTTGAGCAGATCGCGCCGCGCCTGGCCCTCGTCGGCGGCCACCGGCATGTTGCGGTCATCGAGTTCGTCCAGCGGGTCGTGCAGCGCATCCCGCCGGCCGCGGCGGCGCCACAGATCGACCAGCTTGTGCCTGGCGATCGCCACCACCCAGTGGCTCACCGGCAGATCGGCATCGTGGGTGCCGCGCTGCAGGTGCAGCGCCAGCAGGGTTTCCTGCACCAAGTCCTCCACATCGTCCGGCAGGCTTTGCATGCGGCGGCGCAGATACGCGCGCAACCGAATGGCTATGCGCTGCAGCGCCACCTCGTAGGCCGCGTCGTCGCCGGCCTGCGCCCGCGCCCACAGCGGCTTCAGGCCGGACTCGAAGTCGTCGCGGGCGTCGTCTACGGACATTCGTCGGGGCAGGCGATAGGGTTACAGCGGGTGGGCGCGATTGTGCAGTGCTGTAACGATTTGCCGCGCGTCACCGACTGGTCCGGCACGATGACACCCTTTTCCCTTGGCCGCACCGGCTGCATGGCGCTGCTGGGGCTGTGCCTGATCGTGCTGAGCGGCCAGGCCGCCGAACCCGGGCCCAACGGCTTCGACATTCGCGGCGCGTTGATTCCGCCGCAGGCCATCCAGCGCGGCGGCCCGCCGCGCGACGGCATCCCGGCGATCGACCGGCCGCGCTTCGTGGCGGCGGCGCAGTCGGGCCTGCGCGACGACGACCGTGTGCTGGGCCTCGCGCTGGACGGCGTGGCGCGGGCCTATCCGGTGCGCATCCTCAACTGGCACGAGATCGTCAACGACCGCATCGGCGGCCGGCCGGTGGCCGTGACCTACTGCCCGCTGTGCGGCACCGGCGTGGCCTTCGACGCGCGCATCGCCGGGCGCGAGGCGGTGTTCGGCGTGTCCGGACTGCTCTACAACAGCGATGTGCTGCTCTACGACCGCGGCAGTGAATCGCTGTGGTCGCAGCTGATGGAGCAAGCCGTCACCGGTCCACTGAAAGGCACGAAGCTCCAGGCCCTGCCGCTGGCCCACACCAGCTGGGCCGATTGGCGCGCGCGCCACCCGAAAACGCAAGTGCTGTCCGACGACACCGGCTTCACGCGCGACTACACACGCAACCCCTACGACGGCTACGAGCAGGTTCAGGCGTTGATGTTCGAGGTCGAGCACCGCGACGAACGTTTCCCGGCCAAGGAATGGGTGCTCGGCCTGCGCCTGGGCGGTCAGGCGCGCGCCTATCCTTTCAGCGTGCTGGCGCTGCGTACCGACGCCCAGGGCCGGCTGCGCGAGCACATCGGCGGCCAGGACATCGAGATCCGCTACGACCGTGTTCACCGCAGCGCGGCAGCGTACGATGCCGCCGGGCAGCCGCTGCCCGGCGTGATGGCCTACTGGTTCGCCTGGGTGGCCTTCAACCCCAAGACCAGCGTGCTGCCGCCTCCCTGAATCCCTTGCGCCACCGGCGCTTCGCCATGGACTTGCTGGGTCGCAGCGCCGCCGAATGGGGCGTGGTGTCGGTGTTCGCCGTGGTCTACCTCGGCATGTTCCTGGGCGGGCTGCCGCGGCTGAAGCTCGACCGCTCGGGCGTGGCGCTGCTCGGCGCGATCGCGATGATCGCGCTCACCGGCCAGTCGGTGGAAAGCGCCGCGCGCACGGTGGACCTGCCGACCATCGTGCTGCTCTTCGCCTTCATGCTGCTGTCGGCGCAGATGCGCCTGGGCGGCTTCTACAGCGCAGTGGTGCGACGTGTCGGCGCCCGGCCGATGTCGCGCGCGGCACTGCTGGGCGCGCTGATCGCGGTGGCTGGCGCGCTGTCGGCGGTGTTCTCCAACGACGTCGTCTGCCTGGCGATGACGCCGGTGGTGGCGCGGCTGGCATGGCA
>JAHECC010000151.1 GCA_024641965.1 Rubrivivax sp. | reverse complement strand
TTCTCCACCCGCCTGCTGCGCCCATGCGCGAAAGGCAACCCAAGGCGGCAGCCCCTTCCGGGATGAAGGGGCGCGAGGCCTTGTTGCGTGAAGCCTTCCCTGTACATTCGGTCGGCATCCACGTCGTCCGCACCCAGGGTCCTTCCCCAGCCCGCCATTCTCAAGTCGAGCGCAACATGATCTTCATACGAGTCGCAGCTACTGCCGTAGCCCTTGCGGGCCTGTCTTCTCCCGCTTGGGCGGCGCCGTTGACTATGGATTTCGACGGCCCCAACAACACCGGCATTGCAAAGGCGGATGGGCTGCCTGGGCAGGAAGCCGGATCGGCCGTGCTGGGTTACTACAACGGTGACCCGGTTTACAAACGCGACGGCGCGCAAACCTACGGTGTCAACTTCAGCGAAGACGCTTTGGCCATCTGTAAAGATGATGATACAGATGCTTGCAAAGGCAACTTCCCGACGCCGCCGTCAGGAAGCAGCGCAGTCGGCTCCTTGTCCGGCAGCTTCGACCTCTTGGTGTCGTCAGGTTTGTATCTCACGATGCTGAGCTTCTACTACACCGATTCCGGCACGGGCTCTAGACTAGAAATTCAGCTGTTTTCCGACGGTACCCGGTTGGATGGCCCTCCTGCCTTCAGCACCTGCGGAACGGGCATTTGCCCATGGGCCCTGTTTGAGGTGTCGCCGGGGTATCTGGCCACGAAACCGGTCACCTCGGTGACATTCTCTAGCACGACGGGCACGACGGTCTTCGACAACATTGAGTTTTCGACCGCGTCGAGGGCGATCCCCGAGCCCTCTACATATGTGCTTGCGCTACTTGGACTTGCCCTGGTCACCGCGGCGGGGCGACGCCGCAAGTGCTGAGCCGACAATCTCACCTCGGCAACGCCGGTCAATCAACGGACGTTTTCGTTGGGACGTTGCACCGCACACCCGCACCGGTGCGACGCATAGACTCGCGACATGGGCATCGCACCTCAGGATCTGAGCCGACTGAATGAATGCCTGGATTTGGCGCGTGGCTCGATCGGCCTGACCGATCCGAATCCCCGCGTCGGTTGCGTCATCGGCGACGCCGAGGGGTTCAGTTTCGCTCACGGTGCCACGCAGCGCGCCGGCGAAGGCCACGCCGAGATCATGGCGCTGCGCCATGCGAAGCAGTTGGGTCTCGCATTGCGTGGCGCCACCGCCTGGGTCAGCCTGGAGCCCTGCGCGCACCATGGCCGCACGCCGCCTTGCTGCGATGCGCTGATCGATGCCGGCATCGCCCGCGTCGTTGTCGCCGCGCAGGACCCGAACCCGCTGGTCGCTGGGCAGGGCCTGGCGCGCTTGCGCGCGGCCGGTATCCAGGTGGATGTGGCCGATGGCGACGTCGCCCGCGACGCACGCGAACTGAACATCGGCTTCTTCTCGCGCATGCAGCGCGGCCGGCCGTGGGTGCGTTTGAAGATCGCCGCGTCGCTGGACGGGCGCACCGCGCTGGACAGCGGCGCCAGCCAGTGGATCACCGGCGACGCCGCGCGCACCGACGGCCACGCCTTCCGTCGCCGCGCCTCGGCCGTGCTCACCGGCATCGGCACGGTGCTCGAGGACGACCCGCGGCTGGATGTGCGCCTGGTGACATCGCCGCGCCAGCCGCTGCGCGTGATCGTCGATTCGCGGCTGCAGACGCCGCCGAAAGCTCGGATCCTCGACGCGCCGGGCCAGGTGCTGGTGGTGGCTGCCCGCCACGACGCTGCGCTCGAGGCCGCATTGCACGCGCGGGGCGTGGCGCTGTGCCACTTGCCAGGTGCATCCGGCAAGGTCGATCTGGCCGCGCTGATGACCGACCTGGCGCAACGCGGCGTGAACGAGTTGCATGTCGAGGCGGGCCACAAGCTGAATGCCTCGCTGCTGCGCGAGGGCCTGGTGGACGAACTGCTGATCTACCTTGCGCCCAAGCTGCTGGGCGTCGGCCGCGAGATGGCCGCTTTCGGGCCACTGCAGTCGCTGGCCGAGGCATTGCAGTTCGAGTTCACGCAGGTCGATCGCGTCGGCGCCGACCTGCGCATCCTGGCGCGTCCGCCCGGGCGCGCCGCCTTCCTGGCCGGCGCTGGCCCGGCCTGCTGACAAGGCGGCGACAGCCCCGCGACGGGGGCGACGCCTACAATCCTGGGCATGCCGATTTCGCCTATTCCCGAGCTGGTGGCCGAGATGGCCGCCGGCCGCATGGTCATCCTCGTCGACGAGGAAGACCGCGAGAACGAGGGCGATCTGGTACTCGCCGCAGAGCATGTCACGCCGCAGGTCATCAACTTCATGGCGCGCTTCGGCCGCGGCCTGATCTGCCTGACGATGACACGCGAGCGCTGCGAGCGGCTGCAACTGCCGCCGATGACACATCGCAACGGCGGGCGCCACGGCACGCCCTTCACCGTGTCGATCGAGGCCGCCGAAGGCGTGAGCAGCGGCATCTCGGCGGCCGACCGCTCGCGCACCGTGCAGGCGGCAGTGGCGCGCGACGCCCGGCCCTCTGACCTGGTGCAGCCTGGCCACATCTTCCCGCTGCAGGCGCAGGACGGCGGCGTGCTGATGCGCGCCGGCCACACAGAGGCTGGTTGCGATCTGGCGCGCATGGCCGGCCTGGAGCCTGCGGCCGTGATCTGCGAGGTCATGAAGGACGACGGCACCATGGCGCGGCTGCCCGACCTGGAACTCTTCGCCACCGAGCACGGGCTGAAGATCGGCACCATCGCCGACCTCATCGCCCACCGCAGCCACAACGAGTCGCTGATCGAGCGCGCCGGCTCGCGTACGCTGCACACGCCGCAGGGTGAGTTCGAGTGCCATGCCTTCCGCGACCGCAGCGGTGCGCTGCACCTGGCACTGACGCACGGCCACTGGGACCGCGGCGACGAGGTCATGGTGCGCGTGCACGAACCCTTCACCGCGCTGGACCTTCTGGACGGCGGCGCTGCCACCCATTCCTGGCCGCTGCCCAGTGCGCTGCAGGCGCTGCACGCCGCGCCGCACGGCGTGGCCGTGCTGCTGAACTGCTCGCAGCAGGGCGAAGCCCTGCTCGGCCAGTTGCTGCCGCATGCCGAGAACGGGCCCGCCACCCGGCAGATGGACCTGCGCACCTATGGCGTGGGCGCGCAGATCCTGCTCGAGCTGGGTGTCACGCGCATGAAGCTGCTGAGCAGTCCGCGGCGCATGCCCAGCATGACCGGCTACGGCCTCGAAGTCACCGGCTTCGTCGCCCCTCCACTCTGAACGCCAGCACGGGCCGAACATGAAGGACGCCGACAAGGGATTGGCCGAGGCGCTCGACGGCGAGGGCCTGCGCATCGGCATCGTGCGTGCGCGCTTCAACGAAGCGCTGACCTCGGCCCTGGCCAAGGCCTGCCTGGCGGAACTGGCGGCTTTGGGCGTGGCCGAACGACATGTGCAGCAGGTGCTGGTGCCGGGTGCGCTGGAGATTCCGCTGGCGCTGAAGGCCATGGCCGAAAGCGAGGACTACGACGCCCTGATCGCGCTGGGCTGCATCATCCGCGGCGAGACCTATCACTTCGAGTTGGTGGCCAACGAGAGCGGCGCCGGGGTCACGCGGGTGGCCCTCGACCACCTGCTGCCCGTGGCGAATGCCATCCTCACCGTCGAGAACGAAAACCAGGCCTGGACCCGCGCCGCGGACAAGGGCCGCGACGCCGCGCGCGTGGCGGTGGAAATGGCCAACCTGCTGGACGATCTGCGATGAACGCCGACACCAAGGCGCCGGCCAAACGATCGCCGGCGCGGTCGACGCGAAGACGCTCGCGCGAGGTCGCGCTGCAGGGCCTGTACCAGTGGCTGTTGTCGCGCGCCGATGCCAGCGAGATCGAAAGCCATCTGCAGGAGCAGGACGAGGGCTTCGACAAGCTCGACCGCATGCACCTGGATGCGTTGCTGCACGGCTGCATCCGCGACGCCGACGCGCTCGACGCGGTGCTGGCCCGGCATGTGGACCGCAAGACCAGCCTGCTGTCGCCGGTGGAGCACGCCATACTGATGATCGGCGTTTACGAGCTGACGCACTGCCTGGACATCCCCTATCGGGTGGCCATCAACGAAGGCGTCGAGCTGGCCAAGAGCTTCGGCGGCACCGACGGCCACAAGTACGTCAACGGCGTGCTCGACAAGGCCGCCGCCGAACTGCGGCCGACCGAGGTGGCCGCCGCGCGCGCAGCGCGCCGCGGCTGAAGGGGCGCGGCGCGCCGCGCCACCGTTCTGCACTTGCTACACCGGCCCTGGCGGCGTTAGGGTTCGGCCCATCGGCGCACGCGCGCAAGCAGCAAGGGGTCGCACGTATGTTCACCGGCAGCATGGGCAGGATATCGGTCTTCTGCAGCTATGCGCGAGAAGACGAGACGGTCCGTCAGGATCTGCAGACGCTGCTGGCGCCGCTGCGCGACGAACGGATCATCGACGACTGGTACGACAGCCGCATCCAGCCGGGCGCGCAATGGGACACCGCGATCGGGGCCGCCCTGGATCGTGCCCGCCTGATCGTCTTCGTCGTCACGCCAGAGCTTCTCGCTTCCCGCTACGTTGCCGAGGTGGAGATCCCGAAGGCGATCGAGCGTGAACGCTCGGGCCTGTGCAGGGTGGTTCCGCTGATGATCAGGCAGGCCGAATGGGGCGGGTCGCCGCTCGCACAATTCCAGGCGCTGCCCGGAGACGGACACTGGGTCGACGAGGCTTCCGACCCGAAGTCGACCTATGGGCGCATCGCCGAGGGTCTGCGCCAGGTGTGCAAGCACATCGTCGATTGGGAGAACCCCTACAAGCGTTCCCAGGTGGGGGACTGGACCTTCCAGGAGCAGACGATGACGGTGGACGGCGGGGCGTCAATCACCGCGCAGGGAACCGAGGAACTGGTGGCCAAGACCGATCGCGAGGTGGTGCTGCAGGTCGAGATGATGCTCAACGGCCAGCCGACGCAGCGCACCGTCACCATCGACCTGACCCAGCCGCTCGAAGACCGCATGGGCGACACGTTGCGCCAGACGGGCAACGGCATCCCCGCGAACCTGGAGTTCTCGCTCGGGCCGGCACAGTATGCCGACGACAGGCTGAACATCGGCGGACGGCACTACGAGACGATCCGCACGCGCCGCACACTGACGCTGGCACAGCGCGGCGCGCGCTTTTCCGGGCAGGTATCGACCTGGCGCAGCATCGACGTGCCGCTGTTCGGCACGGTGAAGGGCGAGAGCGAGGTAGCAGGAGTGCGCCAGTACCAGGTTCTGCTTGACTGTGGCCACGGCGATGCGGCGGCCCGCAAGCCGCGGCACGGCGCGTCGAGCACGCCCTTCGGCAGCGCGCAGCCGCCCTTGCACGCGGCGCCGCAGCCGCCGCTGATCGGCCCCGGCCACTGGCAAGGGCAGATGGATGCTTTTGGCGCTCTCAGCGCGTTCGAGCTGCTGCTCTATCCGAACGGTTCGCTGCAGGGCCAGCAGAACACGATGGGCTCGATGACGCAGCTGCAGGGCCAGTGGGCCTTCGACAGCGCGAGTGGCACGCTGAACTGTCAACTGGTGGTCTCGACAATGGGCATGCCGGTCTCGCAGGAGGCGGTGCAGATGCGCATTACCGGCGTCCAGGGCGCGGTCGTGCATGCGCAGGACACGCTGGGGCGGCAGTACATGCTGCAGCGCGTCGGGTAGCACCGATTACATTTCGCAGCGCCGGACGATCGCCGGCTGGCCGCGATCCCTTTAGAGAATCCTGCAGATCCCCATGGCTTCCGTACCCAGGTTGGCGAGCCGCCTTCGCCACATCGAGCCTTTCTACGTGATGGAGTGCGCCAAGACGGCGCAGCGCATCGCGCACAGCGCCGAATGCGACCCGGGGCGCGGCGGCGAGCCGATGATCTTCCTGAACATCGGCGAGCCCGATTTCAGCGCGCCGCCGCCGGTGCTGCAGGCCGCCGAAGCCTGCATGCGCGCCGGGCGCACGCAGTACACCCAGGCCACCGGGCTGCCTGCCCTGCGCGAGCGCATCGCCGGCTGGTACGGCACACGTTTCGGCCTGGACATCGACGCGCAGCGCATCGTCGTCACCGCCGGCGCCTCGGCCGCGTTGCAGCTGGCCTGCCTGGCACTGTTCGAGGCCGGCGACGAAGTGTTGATGCCCGACCCGAGCTACCCGTGCAACCGCCATTTCGTGGCCGCCGCCGGCGCACGCGCGCGCTTGCTGCCGGCCGGCGCGGCGGCACGCTTCCAGCTCGATGCTGCGGGCCTGCGCGACGCCTGGAACGAGCACACCCGCGGCGTGCTGCTGGCCTCGCCATCCAACCCGACCGGCACCTCGATCGCGCGCAGCGAAATGGCGGCCATCGCCGAGCTGGTGCGCGCGCGCGGCGGCGTCACGCTGGTCGACGAGATCTATCTGGGCCTGAGCTACGACGAGGCCTTCGGCCACAGCGCACTGGAACAGGGGGCGGACATCGTCTCGATCAACAGCTTTTCCAAGTACTTCAGCATGACCGGCTGGCGCCTGGGCTGGATGGTGCTGCCACCGGAACTCGTCGCGCCGGTGGAGAAGCTGGCACAGAACCTGTACATCTGCGCGTCCACCGTGGCCCAGCACGCCGCGCTGGCCTGTTTCGACGACGACTCGATCGCCGAATACGAGCGCCGACGTGAACGCTTCCGCCAGCGCCGCGACCTGGTCGTGCCGGCGTTGCAGGCGATGGGCCTGAAGGTGCCGGTGATGCCCGATGGCGCGTTCTACGCCTGGGCCGACTGCAGCGCATTCAATTCCAGCAGCTGGGATTTCTGTTTCGACCTGATGCGGAGCGCGCATGTGGCGCTGACGCCGGGCCGCGACTTCGGCCCGCACGCGGCCGAGCGTTTCGTGCGCCTGTCTTTTGCCAACTCGATGCACGAACTGGAGCAGGCGCTGTCCCGGCTGGCGCGCGTGCTGGCCTGAGGCGGCAGCGCGCGGCGTGGAAAATTTCGTGACAAGCTGTTAGGCGCGGGGTAAAGGCCACGCTTTTCGCGCCACGTCGTGGTGGCGGCGCCCCTAAGCTCATGCGCTGTGGGACACAGCCTGTTCAAGCGCCGCGCCGACGGCGAAGCCGCGCAGTCGGATTTCGCCGCCACGGTGGTCTCGGTGCCCCATGTCGAGCTCGACTCGCATGCCGCACCCGACTCCGCGGTGCCCGATGTCTTCACCGATCTGGGAGCCGATTCGGCCGGCGAGGCGCACGGCGACGAGGCCGAATCGGCGGCCCAGCCGACGCTGTCGAGCATCGGCCGCTACGCGCTGAAGCAGCAACTCGGCCAGGGCGGCCTGGGCACGGTGTTCGAAGCCTGGGACCCGCTGCTGTCGCGCATGGTGGCGGTGAAGACACTGCAGTTCGACATCGACACGCCCACACGCGTGTCGCTCGACGCGCTGTTCCTGAACGAGGCGCGCGCCGCTGCCGGGTTGAACCATTCGCACATCGTCACGGTGCACGACGCCGGGCTGTCGGCACGTGGCGTGTACATCGCCATGGAAAGGCTGCGCGGGCGCGACCTGCGCCAGGCGTTGCAATCCGGCTGGCGCGCCAGCCCGGCCGAGGTCGCGCTGCTGATACGGCGTGTTGCCGACGCGCTGGGTTATGCCCATGCCCGTGGCGTGGTGCATTGCGACATCAAGCCGGCGAACATCTTCCTCACGCGCCGCGACCGGCCCAAGGTGCTCGACTTCGGCATCGCGCGCGTCGCGCACCACGCGGTGCTGCCGGACATGGAAGGCATGATCGCCGGTTCGCCGCACTATCAGGCGCCGGAGCAACTGCACGGCGGCGAGGTCGATGCACGCACCGACATCTATGCGTTGGGCACGGTGATGTACGAGCTGCTCACCGCGCGCAAGGCCTTCGACGGCAATTCACTCGAGAGCATCCGAGCGGCCGTGGCCGGGCATGCACCGACGCCGCCGCACGAACTTTGTGCCGAGGTGCCGGTGGCACTGTCGGCAATCACGATGCGGGCCATGGCACGCGATCCTGACGAGCGTTTTGCCGGGGCGGCGGACATGGCGCAGGCGCTGCGCCAATGGCTCGCCATCGCCAGCGCGGGCCAAGCCGCAGTGGACACGGACCAACCGAAGCCCGCGCCTGGCCCGAGCCCGCTGCGGCGGCGCCTGGGCTGGGGCGCCGCGGGGCTGGCGGCGGTGTCGCTGACGGGACTGCTGTGGGCCGGTCTCGCGCCGAAACGCGAAGCCGTGGTGAACGCGCCGATGCAGGCACCGACGTCTGCCGTGGCGCTGCCGGTGCAGGCCGACCCCGCGCCGCTCTCCGACCTGGCTGGCGCCACGCCATTGGCGCTCGCAGCGTCCGGCGCCGATGCCACCATGGTGGCCGTGGCCGAGCCCCCCGCGCCGGGCAAGGCACCACCGCGAGCCAAGGCACCGCAGGCACGCAAGCCGTCGCCCAAGACCAGCGAAAGCGCGGTGGCCGTCGCCCCCGTGGCGCCGCTGTCGGCCAAGGGCATGGTGAACATCGCCATCAGTCCCTGGGGACAGGTCGAAGTGAACGGCACGCCGGCCGGGACGACACCGCCATTGACGCGCCTGGAACTGCCCGCCGGCACGCACACCGTCACGGTGCGCAATGCCGACTTTCCGGCCTATACACAACGCGTCACGGTCGACCCTGATCGTCCGGCGAGCGTCAAGCATCGCTTCGGCTCATGAAGCCCCGTTCCTTCCATCGTCTGCTGCTGCCGCTCCTGGCCAGCACGGTTCTGCTGGCCGGCTGCGCCACGCCGCCGCCGCCCGCGCCGCCACCGAGCGGGCTGGCCGAGTTGCTGGAGCGTCCGGCCGAACGCGCGTTGCTGGACGGCATCCGCGCCTATGACGACGGCCAGTACGCACAGGCCGAGAAATCGCTGCGCAGGGCCTTGAGCGAAGGGCTGCAAAGTGCGCGCGACCGGGCCACCGCGCACAAGCTGCTGGCCTTCATCACCTGCACCAGCGACCGGCTCGCGGCTTGCAAGAGCCAGTTCCGCGAAGCCCGCGCTGCCGATGCCACGTTTGCGCTGAGCCGTTCCGAAGCCGGCCACCCCGTGTGGGGCCCGGTGTACCGCAGCACGACGCCCTGAGGTCCTGACGCGCCGCGGCTCGGCGCCGTCGCCTCGCGCATAATGTCGCGCGTCGATGTCTGCAAAGCCCCTGCCAGTTCCCAGCACCTCCGTTGCCCCTGCCAGCGCTTTCCGGCACCCGTTGCGGGTGTACTGGGAAGACACCGATGCCGGTGGCGTGGTGTTCTATGCCAACTACCTGAAGTTCTTCGAGCGCGCGCGCACCGAGTGGCTGCGCACACTGGGCTTCTCGCAACAGCAGATGCTGAAGCACGATGGCGTGATGTTC
>JAHECC010000339.1 GCA_024641965.1 Rubrivivax sp. | reverse complement strand
GTGTCGGCTAAGCTCGGCGCCTGCCTATACCCGCTTGCATGCTCATGCCCGAGACCGCTCCCAGAACCTGGCTACGCCGCGCGCCGATTGTCGCGCTGGTGCTGGTGCTCGTCGCCGCGGCGCTATGGTGGCTGGGCCGTCCCGAGCCGGTGCCAGTGCGGGTCGAGACGGTGAATCGTGGCAGCGTCGAGGCCACCGTGGCCAACACCCGCGCCGGCGCGGTCGAGGCTTGCCAGCGCACCAAGCTGTCGACCATCGCCGGCGGCCGCATCGAGGTGCTGGCGGTGAAGGAAGGCGACCATGTCAAGAAGGGCCAGTTGCTGATGCGACTGTGGAACGACGACCAGCAGGCCGAACAGGCCTACGCGCGCGCGCAACTCGACACCGCACGCAAGCGTGTCACCGAAGCCTGCACCCTGGCCGAATCGGCGCAGCGCGACCTGCGGCGCCAGCAACAGCTGTTCGAGCAGGGCTTCATTTCCGAAGGCGGCCTGGACACCGTGCGCACGCAGGCCGACGCGCGCGCCGCCGCCTGCGCCACCGCCAAGTCCGACGTCGCGCTGGCGCAGGCGCGCGTCGGCGTGGTCGGCGCGGCCGGGCAGCGCACCGTGCTGGTCGCGCCCTTCGACGGCACGGTGGCCAAGATCGTCGGCGAGGTCGGCGAGTACTCGACGCCGTCGCCGCCGGGCGTGGCGATGCCGCCGGCCATCGACCTGATCGACGAGAGCTGCCTATACGTGAACGCGCCGATGGACGAGGTGGATGCACCGAAGATCGCGGTCGGCCGACCGGTGCGCATCACGCTCGATGCGCTGCCCGGCCGCTCCTTCGCCGGCAAGGTGCGGCGCGTGGCGCCTTACGTCACCGCGGTGGAGAAGCAGGCGCGCACCGTCGAGATCGAAGTCACCTTCGACGACCCGAAGGCCGCCGGGCGCCTGCTGGTGGGCTACAGCGCCGACGTGGAGGTGATCCTCGACGTGCGCAAGGACGTGGTGCGCGTGCCGACCTCGGCGCTGCTGCAGGGCGGCCGCGTGCTGTTGCTCGAGCAGGGCCAGCTGGTCGAACGGCCGGTGAAGACCGGCCTGGCGAACTGGGAGCACACCGAGATCATCGAGGGCTTGCAGGGCGGGGAGCGCATCGTCACCTCGCTCGACCGCGCTGGCGTGAAGGCCGGCGTCGCGGCCGTCGAAGACATCGCGCGCGCACCGTAGCGCCATGGCGGCCGGGGCGCTCAAGGCGGAGGACACGCAGATTGAACTGTCGGGCATCGAGCGCGTGTTCCGGCTCGGCGACAGCGTGGTGCACGCCCTGGCCGGTATCGACCTGCGCATCGCGGCCGGCGAATACATCGCGGTGATGGGGCCTTCGGGCTCGGGCAAGTCGACACTGCTCAACGTGCTCGGCCTGCTCGACCGGCCCGATGCCGGTCACTACCGGCTCGAGGGCCGCGACGTGACCACGCTGTCGCCCGACGAGCAGGCGCGGGTGCGCAGCCAGAGCATCGGCTTCGTCTTCCAGAGTTTCCACCTGGTGCCGCGGCTGACCGCGGCCGAGAATGTGGCGCTGCCGATGATGCTGGCCGGCATCCCGGCGCGCGAGCGCGACGAGCGCGTGCGTCAGGCGCTGGCCGGCTTCGGCCTGGCCGACCGCGCCGCGCACAAGCCCGACGAGCTGTCGGGAGGCCAGCGCCAGCGCGTGGCCATCGCGCGCGCCACGATCATGCGCCCGGCGGTACTGCTGGCCGACGAGCCCACCGGCAACCTCGACCGCGCCACCGGCGAGGAGGTGATCCGCCTGCTCGAGCAGTTGAACGCCGACGGCGTGACGCTGCTGATGGTCACGCACGATGCGGCACTCGGCGCGCGCGCCGCGCGGCGCCTGCAGATGGAAGACGGCGCCATCCGCCACGACGAACTGCGCGCCGCGGCCGCCTTGCGCGATGCGCACGCCTGACCTGCTGGCCTTTGCCGTCGGCGCGGCGCGCGGCAACCGCGTACGCACGCTGCTGCTGATGCTGGCGATGGCCATCGGCGTGGCGGCGGTGGTCACGCTGACCGCGCTGGGCGACGGCGCGCGGCGCTACGTGGTGCGCGAGTTCAGCGCGATCGGCACGAACCTGGTGATCGTGCTGCCGGGGCGCACCGAGACCGGCGGCATCACCGCAGGCAGCTTCATCAGCAGCACGCCGCGCGACCTGACGGTGGATGACGCGCTGGCGCTGCTGCGCGCCCCGGGCGTGAAGCGCGCGGCGCCGCTGGTGGTGGGCACGTCCGAGCTGTCGGCCGGCGGACGGCTGCGCGAGGGCATGGTGGTGGGTTCGACCACCGAGCTGCTGGAGGTGCGGCAGTTCAAGATGGCGCGGGGCCAGTTCCTGCCGCGCGAGGACTGGAACCGCGGCTCGCCGGTGATGGTCATCGGCGCCAAGCTGCGCGACGAGTTGTTCGGCAGCCAGCCGGCGCTGGGCCAGTTCGTGCGCATCGGCGACCGGCGCTTCCGCGTCATCGGCGTGCTGGCGTCCACCGGCAGCGGCCTGGGCATGAACACCGACGAGCTGGCCAT
>JAHECC010000338.1 GCA_024641965.1 Rubrivivax sp. | reverse complement strand
GGCGGCGCGGCGCGGATGCGCCCTTGGGCGTCGCGCTGCACATGGCTGCCGGCCAGCAGCCGCTCGAGATGGCGCTTGACTTCAGGCGGATGGAAGGCCGCGCCGCGCGGCGTGCGAATGCCCGCCGCCGCGATGAACTCGGTCAGTCGCACCAGGCCAGTGGCGGACTGCATGGCGCACAGCGCGTCGTGCACCGTCGCGTCTTCGGCCGTCATGTTGCGGTCGAGCGTGGTGACGTCGCCGGCGGCGGGGATGGGCGGGGTCGGCATGATGGGGTCGGCACTCGGGGTCAGCCCGCGAGGCTACCCGATGCGCCGGCCCATGCGCCTATGCTTCGGGGCATGCGACTGTTCTCCACCCGCCTGTTCTCCACGCGCGAACGCCCGGTGCACCTGGGGCCCTTTCCGCTGGAACGACTGGCACGGCAGGCTGCGCTGCCGGACTTGGGCACGGTGCCGCCGATGCAGAGGCTGTCCTTCGACGCGCCCGACCCGGCGTCGCTGTCGCACGCGATGGCGCGCTACATCGCGATGTTCGACTTGGTGCGCGACGGCCCGCTGCAGGCCGCGCCGGCCGAGATCCCAGACGACCCGGACGAACGCGCGAAGCATCTGAAGGCGGCTGCCTACTATTTCGATGTGTCGATGGTCGGGCTGTGCGAGCTGCCGCGCGCCGCGATGCTGGCCGAACCGATCCGCAACCCGCAGGTGGCTGCACTCGGCGAGGAACTCGAACGCAGCCAGCCGAGGAGTTTTGCCGCCGGCATGGACATGATCCTGGCCGACGTGCTGGATTCGGCGCGCAAGCAGCACGGGCCGATCGAGCACCACACGCACGCCATCGTGCTGCTGGTCCAGTACCCGCGCGACCCGAAGCCAGGCGAACCGGGTTGCGAATGGATCGCCGGTACGCAGGCGCAGCGCGCCGCCGTGCTGACGGCGCAGACCGCCGTGGTGCTGTCCACCTACCTGCGTCTGCTGGGCCACGAAGCACGTGCGCACTCGGCGACATGCAGCGATGTGGACCTGAACCGGCTGGCGGTGGCCGCGGGGCTGGCGCTGCCCGACCTGAGCAACCCCTATGTCGGCACGCGCTTCGGTCTGGCCGCCGTGACCACCACGCTCGCCTTCACGGCCGATGCAGCCCTGGACGACGCGGGCGCGGCGCAACGCTGGCGCTCGCATGGCCCGGCATGGTGGCTGGGCAGCGCGGCAGCGAAGAGCGCGCTCGACCACGTGCCCTTCGCACACCGTGAGTTCCGCCTGGGCGAACGGCCCTTCGAGACCCTGAAGCGCAAGGACATGCCCACCACCTTCATCGACCACGAGCGCGTGCCGCGATTTCCCAAGCGCGCCGACTTCTTCGCCCGCGCGCTGTTCGGTGACCTCGGCAAGCCGGTACAGGACAGCGCGAAGAACGCCTACTACGTGATGAAGAGCCCGATCGGCGCCTGCGCGCGGCGCGCGCTGGGTGCGCTGCTGTTGCTGCAGTTCGGCGAAGCACGCGGCCCCGTGTCACCGACCACGCTGGACCCGCAGCACAACGCCGACAACCTGAAGGCCGCGTCCTACTACCTGGGCAACGATGCGGTCGGTATTTGCGCCGTGCCCGAGTGGGCCTGGTACTCGCACGACGCTGGCGGCAACCCCCTGCCCGCTTATCACGCCAACGCGCTGAACCTGCTGGTGGACCAGGGCTTCGAGACGATGGAAGGCGCGAGCGGCGACGACTGGATCAGCGTGGCGCAGAGCATGCGCGCCTACCTGCGCTTCTCACTGCTGGGCGGCATCGTCGGCGAGCAGATCCGCCGGCTGGGGTATTCGGCGCGCGTGCATTCGGTGCTCGACGGCGACGTGCTGCAGCCGCCGCTGCTGCTGCTGAGTGGCCTGGGCGAGGTCAGCCGCATCGGTGAGGTCATCCTCAACCCCTTTCTCGGCCCGCGACTGAAGAGCGGCAGCGTCACCACCGACATGCCGATGGCCGCCGACAAACCGATCGACTTCGGCCTGCAGCGCTTTTGCGAAAGCTGCAACAAGTGTGCGCGCGAATGCCCCAGCGGCGCGATCACCGCCGGCCCGAAGCTGATGTACAACGGCTACGAAATCTGGAAGAGCGACGCCGAGAAATGCGCGCGCTACCGCATCACCAACGCCGGCGGCGGCATGTGCGGGCGCTGCATGAAGACCTGCCCATGGAACCTGGAAGGGCTGTTCGCCGAGAGCGGCTTTCGCTGGCTGGCGATGAACGTCCCCGGCAGCGCACGGGCACTGGCCGCGCTGGACGACAAACTAGACCGCGGCACGATCAACCCGGTGAAGAAGTGGTGGTGGGACATCGAGCTTGACCGCAACACCGGCCGCTATGTGCGTGCGGCACAGACGCACACGCGTGGGCTGCAGAAGGAATTGGTGCTGAAATACGAAGAGCAGACGCTCGCCGTCTATCCCGCCGACACCATGCCGCCGCCCTACCCCGTCGCCTACCCGGTGAATCGCGAGGAAGGCATCCGCCGCTACCGCAGCCTGCTGACGCCCGAGCAATACAAGGCGCGGCTCGCCAGCGGC
>JAHECC010000150.1 GCA_024641965.1 Rubrivivax sp. | reverse complement strand
CTGTAGGGCCCGCCGCGCTCCAGCGCACGCTTGTAGGCGGGGCGGGCGTGGATGCGTTTCAGCCAGGCCATCAGCTTCGGCCGGCGCTCGTCCAGCCCGGCAAGCTGCGCCGCGGCCTCCAGCGGAAAGCTCATCTGCACGTCGGCGGCCGTGAACTCGTCGCCGGCAAACCACTTGCGGCGCTTCAGTTCAGCCTCCATGAAATCGAGTTGCCGCTCCAGGTTGGGCGTGACGAAGCCGTGCATCACCTTGCCGGCAATGGCGCGCGCGATCGGCTTGACGAAAAACGGCATCGGCGCACTCTTGACGTTGTCGAACACCAGCGTCATCAGCAGCGGCGGCATGGCCGAGCCTTCGGCAAAGTGCAGCCAGTAGCGGTAACGCAGCGCCTCATCGCTGCCGGTGGGCGGCACCAGCCGGCCGTTGCCGTGCCGCTCGATCAGGTACTCGATGATCGCGCCCGATTCGGCCACGGTGACGTCGCCATCGGTGATCACCGGCGACTTGCCCAGCGGATGCACCCGCAAGAGTTCGGGCGGCGCCAGCGAGGTCTTCGGGTCGCGCGCGTACTTCCTGATCTCGTAGGGCAGGCCCAGTTCTTCGAGCAGCCACAGCACGCGCTGCGAGCGCGAATTCTCAAGGTGGTGGACAGTAATCATGACCGCCATTGTGCGGTCAGATCCGCTTTCAGATCGACATGCGCTGGCGCACGCCCTCGGCTTCCATGTCCTTGCCACGACCGCGCATCACCACCTCGCCGCGTTCCATCACCAGGTACTGGTCGGCCAGTTCGGCGGCGAAGTCGTAGAACTGCTCGACCAGCACCACCGCCATGCGCTCGCCGCTGCCGCGCATCCCTTTGTCGGCCAGCATGCGCAGCACGCGACCGATGTCCTTGATGATGCTGGGCTGGATGCCTTCGGTGGGCTCGTCCAGGATCAGCAGCTTCGGCCCCGCCGCCAGTGCGCGCGCGATCGCAAGCTGCTGCTGCTGCCCGCCCGACAGGTCGCCGCCGCGGCGCTGCAGCATCTGCTTGAGCACCGGGAACAGTTCAAACAGCTCTTCCGGGATGTGTGCGCCGCCGGACTTGATGGCCAGGCCCATACGCAGATTCTCTTCCACCGTCAGCCGGTTGAAGATCTCACGGCCCTGCGGCACATAGCCCATGCCGCGCTTGACACGTTCGTAGGGCGGCAAGGCGGCGATGTCATCGCCGTCGAGCGCCATGCTGCCGGTCTTGATCGGGATCAGCCCCATCAGGCAGCGCAGCAGCGAGCTCTTGCCCACGCCGTTGCGGCCCAGGATCACCGTCACCTCGCCGGCCCGGGCCTCGAAACCCAAATTGCGCAGGATGTGGCTGCCGCCGTAGTACTGGTTCAGGCCTTCGACAGTCAGCATCTAGCGCCCCAGGTAGACCTCGACGACCTTGTCGTTGGCTTGCACATCGGCCAGCTTGCCTTCGGCCAGCACGCTGCCCTCGTGCAGCACGGTCACGGTCTTGCGCCCTTCGGTGAGCTGCTCGACAAAAGTCATGTCATGCTCGACCACCACCAGCGAATGTTTGCCTTCCAGCGTCAGGAACAGCTCGGCCGTGCGCTCGGTCTCTTCGTCGGTCATGCCGGCCACCGGCTCGTCGAGCAACAGCAGCTTCGGGTCCTGCATCAGCAGCATGCCGATCTCCAGCCATTGCTTCTGGCCGTGCGACAGCAAGCCGGCCTCGCGCTGCGCGTCGTCGCGCAGATGGATCAGAGTCAGTACCTCGCCAATGCGGTCGAGCTGCTCGCCGCTGAGGCGCGAGAACAGCGACGCGCGCACGCGCCGGTCGGCCTTCAGCGCCAGCTCCAGGTTCTGGAACACCGACAGCTGCTCGTACACCGTCGGTTTCTGGAACTTGCGCCCGATACCGCGCTGCGTGATTTGCGTTTCGCTCAGACGCAGCAGGTCGATGGTCGAGCCGAAGAAGCACTTGCCTTCGTCGGGCCGCGTCTTGCCGGTGATGACATCCATCATCGTTGTCTTGCCCGCGCCGTTGGGACCGATGATGCAGCGCAGCTCGCCCACCAGGATGTTCAGCGTCAATGCGTTCAACGCCTTGAAGCCGTCGAAGCTGACACTGATGTCGTCCAGGTACAGTGCCACGCCCTGAGTGAAGTCGGGCTCGCCCAGCTGCAGCATGCGCGCACGCGCTGCCACGCGGCCGCCGGCGGCCTTCTCGCGCTCGATCATCGCCGCGCGCGCCGCAGCGCCGGCTTCCATCAATTCGGGCGTCATGCCTTGCGCTCCTTGCGCCGGCGCAGCAGGCCGACGATGCCGTTCGGAAGAAACAAGGTCACGGCGATGAACAGTGCGCCCAGGAAGTACAGCCAGTATTCAGGAAAGGCCACGGTGAACCAGCTCTTCGCGCCGTTGACGAAGATCGCGCCGATGATCGGACCGATCAGCGTGGCGCGGCCGCCCACTGCCGCCCAGATAGCGATCTCGATGCTCGCCGCCGGGCTCATTTCGCTGGGGTTGATGATGCCCACCTGCGGCACGTACAGCGCGCCGGCGATGCCGCACATCACCGCCGACAGCGTCCAGATGGACAGCTTGTAGGCCACAGGGTTGTAGCCGGTGAACATGACCCGGCTTTCGGCGTCGCGAATGGCCTGCAGCACGCGGCCGTACTTGCTGTTGACGATGGCGCGCGACATCAGGAAGAAGCCGATCAGCACCAGGCCGGTGATGACGCACAGCGCCACGCGCATCTCCGCGGTGTTGACCGGCGTGTCGAGGATGCGCTTGAAGTCGGTGAAGCCGTTATTCCCGCCAAAGCCGGTTTCGTTGCGGAAGAACAGCAGCATCGCGGCGAAAGTCAGCGCCTGCGTGATGATCGAGAAGTACACGCCCTTGATGCGCGAGCGGAAGGCGAAATAGCCGAAGACAAAAGCCAGCAGCCCCGGCACCAGCACGACCAAGGCCATCTGCGCGATGAAACTGCCGCTCCAGGCCCAGTGCCAGGGCATCGTCTTCCAGTCCAGAAAGACCATGAAGTCGGGCAGCTCGCTCTTGTAGTTGCCCTCCAGCCCGATCTGGCGCATCAGGTACATGCCCATCGCGTAGCCGCCGAGCGCGAAGAACATGCCGTGACCCAGCGACAGGATGCCGGTGTAACCCCAGATCAGGTCCATGGCCAGCGCGCAGATGGCGTAGCACAGGATCTTGCCGGTGAGGCTGACGTAGTAGTCGCTGAAGTGCAGCGCGCTGCCGTTCGGCACCACCAGGTTCAGCACCGGCACGAGCACGGCAATCGTGAGCGTGGCGGCGATCAACGCGGCCCAGCCTTTGGGCCCGAGAAGCACGCCGCGCGGTGATTCCAGCGTCAGCGTCGAAGGCAGCACCGCACTCATAGAGCCCCCAAGGCGCCTACGGCGCCGGCCCCCCGACGGGGCGCGAGCAGGCTTGGCGCGGACCGGCGCCTGCTCATGCCTCGGCACTCCGGCCCTTGACCGCGAAGATGCCCTGCGGCCGCTTCTGGATGAACACGACGATGAACACCAGCACCATGATCTTCGCCAGCACCGCACCCTGCCAGCCTTCGAGCAGCTTGTTCAGGATGCCCAGGCCCATCGCCGCGTAGACCGTGCCGGCAAGCTGGCCGACGCCGCCCAGCACCACCACCATGAACGAGTCGACGATGTAGCCCTGCCCCATGTCGGGGCCGACATTGCCGACCTGCGACAGCGCGCAACCAGCCAGCCCGGCGATGCCGGCACCCAGAGAGAAGGCGTAGGTATCGACGCGCGCGGTGTTCACGCCCATGCACGAGGCCATGCGCCGGTTCTGCGTGACGCCGCGAACGAACAGGCCGAGTCGCGTCTTGCCGATCAGCAGCGCCATACCGACCAGAACCAGCGCGGCGAACACCAGGATCGCCAGCCGGTTGTATGGCAGCACCAGATTGGGCAGCACCTGCACACCGCCGGACAGCCACGACGGGTTCTCGACGCCGACGTTCTGCGCACCAAAGAGACTTCGCACACCCTGCATCAGCATCAGGCTGATGCCCCAGGTGGCGAGCAGCGTTTCCAGCGGCCGACCATAGAGCCAGCGGATGACGCTGCGTTCCAGCACCGCGCCGACCAGCGCGCTGGCCAGGAAAGCGGCCGGTATCGCCGCCAGGATGTACCAGTCGAAGGCCCCGGGCAGGTATTGCTTGAACAGGTTCTGCACCACGTAGGTGGCATAGGCACCGATCATCATCAGCTCGCCGTGGGCCATGTTGATGACGCCCATCAGCCCGTAGGTGATGGCCAGGCCGAGGGCCACCAGCAGCAGGATCGAGCCCAGGCTCACGCCGGTGAAGAGCACGCCGAGGCGCTCGCCCCAGTCCAACTTCGACTGCACCTTGTTCAAGGACTTCTGCAAGGCCGCGCGCACCTGTGCGTCTTCCTCGGCGCCGGGCGCCAGGCGCTCGATCAGCAACGTCTTCGTGGTCGGGTGGCCGCTGTCGCCCAACAGCTTCGCGGCCGCCAGCCGCTTGACCGGGTCGGCCGAGGCGATCAGCACGCTGGCCTTCAGCAACGCCAGCTGATCCTTCAGCTCGGGCACGGTCTCGGCAGCCTCGGCCTTCTGGATCAACGGCAGTTTGCCTTCGTCGACCTGGTTCTTCAGTTTCGAGATCGCATCGGCGCGCTTGGCCGCGTCGCTGGAAAACAGCTGGATCGCCGCCAGCGCCGCGCCCAGTTCGCGGCGCATGCGGTTGTTGTTCATCGGCTCTTCGGCACCCTCGGGCAAGGTGGCCGCCGCGCCGGTGGCGGCGTCGACCGCCTTGCCGTCGCGCACGATGTAGGCCTTGTCGCCGGCCACGCGCACCTCATCGGCCAGCAGCGCCTGGATGAAGGGGCCCAGCGCCGCATCGCCGCTGACCACCGCTTCGTCAAGCGCCTTGATGCGATCGTCGCTGTCGCCGGCGGCGATGCGCGCCGCCTGCTGCGCGTCCAGCGCCGTGGCCTGCAGCGGCAGGCACAGCGCGGCCAGGGCGGCGCAAAGCGCCACGACGCGGTGGATCGACAAGGACACGGGACAGCGTTCCTGCAAGACAACGGACCGGCGGCGGCGCCAACGATGGCGCCGCGCGTGGCGGCCCGTGGGGGTAGATCCGATGACGGGCGGCGCCACAGCGCCGCCCACGGCTGGGATGGTTTACATGCTCTTGGCAGGCGTGTCCGGCTTCTTCTCGTTGCCGGGAATGTACTGGCTCCACGGTTGCGCACGGATCGGTCCCTTGGTCTTCCAAACCACGTTGAACTGGCCGTCGGCCTGCACTTCGCCGATCAGCACCGGCTTGTGCAGGTGGTGGTTCTTCTCGTCCATCTTGATGGTGAAGCCGTCCGGCGCGGCGAAAGTCTGGCCGGCCATCGCGGCGATGACCTTGTCGCTGTCGGTCGACTTGGCCTTCTCGACGGCCTGCTTCCACATCCACATGCCGACGTAGGTGGCTTCCATCGGGTCGTTGGTCAGCGGCTTGTCGGCGCCGGGCAGGTTCTTGGCCTTGGCGTAGGCCGCCCACTTGGCCTTGAAGCTGTCGTTGGCCGGGTTCTTCAGCGACATGAAGTAGTTCCACGCCGCCAGGTGGCCGACCAGCGGCTTGGTGTCGACGCCGCGCAGTTCCTCTTCACCGACCGAGAAGGCGACCACCGGCACGTCGGTGGCCTTCAGGCCCTGGTTGCCGAGTTCCTTGTAGAAGGGCACGTTCGAGTCGCCGTTGATGGTCGAGACCACCGCGGTCTTGCCGCCGGCCGAGAACTTCTTGATGTCGGCAACGATGGTCTGGTAGTCGCTGTGGCCGAAGGGGGTGTACTTCTCGTCGATGTCCTTGTCGGCCACGCCCTTGCTCTTCAGGAAGGCGCGCAGGATCTTGTTGGTGGTGCGCGGGTACACGTAGTCGGTGCCGAGCAGCACCCAGCGCTTGGCGCCGCCGCCGTCCTTGCTCATCAGGTACTCGACCGCGGGAATGGCCTGCTGGTTCGGCGCGGCGCCGGTGTAGAAGACATTCTTCGACAACTCCTCGCCTTCGTACTGCACCGGGTAGAACAGCACGCTGTTCAGTTCCTCGAACACCGGCAGCACCGACTTGCGCGACACACTGGTCCAGCAGCCGAACACGGCGGCGACCTTGTCCTGGCTGATCAGCTGGCGCGCCTTCTCTGCGAACAGCGGCCAGTTCGACGCCGGGTCGACGACCACGGCCTCGAGCTTCTTGCCCATCACGCCACCCTTCGAGTTGATCTCCTCGATGGTCATGAGCGCCACGTCCTTCAGCGCGGTCTCGCTGATGGCCATGGTGCCGGACAGCGAATGCAGCACGCCGACCTTGATGGTGTCGGCGGCAAAGGCCGACAAGGGCAGCATGCCCGCGGCGGCCATCGCCGCGGTGGTGAGCTTGAGTGCGAAACGACGACGCATGGGTTGTTCTCCGGTTGGCGCCCCGATGCGGGGCAGTGGCTGAATCCTCGAAGGACTGCTGAGCAAAGGCTGTGCCAGCATTGCGCACCGCGGCATGCAGCCCGACCCTGGGTCACTGCGACATCGAGCGCACCATTTGCGGGCGATGCGATTCCTTCACGGTGCACAAGCGACCGAACCGGCGCAGATGCCCACAAACGGTGCAACCGGCATGGTGGTGCGAGCACAGGCCTGCGATCGCGCGCCGCGTATGCTGCGCGTACCCATCAGGAGTCCCGAACCATGCTGACCGTGAACAAGCTCGTCGCCCAGGGCCGCGGCCTGGCGCCCGTGTTGCTGAAACGCGCCACGCAGGTCGAACTGGACTGGGACATGCGGTGCAGGAGCCGCTTCGATCTCATCGACTCTGCCGGCCGCCGGCTCGGCGTGTTCCTGCCGCGCGGCCAGGTGCTGCGCGGCGGCGACGTGCTGGTGGCCGAGGACGGCTCGCTGGTGCGCGTTGACGCCGCTCCTCAGGCCGTGCTGGTGGTGCGGCATTGCCCGCAGCACGGCTCACCCTTCGACCTGCTGCGCGCGGCCTACCACCTCGGCAACCGGCATGTGCAGCTCGAGCTCAAGCAGGACCGACTGCAACTCGAGCCCGACCATGTGCTCGCCGATCTGTTGCGCCAGATGCACCTGCTAGTCAGCGAGGAGCAGGCTGCGTTCGAGCCCGAATCCGGCGCCTACGCCTACCACGGCCATGCCCATGGCGGCACCCACGTGCATGCACCGCAGACTGCGCATGTGCATGGGCCGGACTGCGACCACGGCCACGACCATTGATGGACGCGCCACTGTCGGCCAGCGCCTTGCTGCTGCTGATGCAGCTGGCCTCACCGGCGTTGCCGGTGGGCGGTTTCAGCTACTCCGAGGGACTGGAGTCGGCTGTCGAAAGTGGCCATGTGTGCAATGAGGTCGAAGCTGGCGACTGGCTGCTGGACCAGTTGCAGCTGAGCCTGGAGCGCGCCGACTTGGCGGTCGTGGCCGCCGCATGGCGGGCCTGGCAGGACGGCGATGAACAGCGTGTTCGGCGGCTCAACGACTGGGTGGCCGACACGCGCGAAAGCGCCGAAATGCGCCAGCAGACGCAGCAGATGGGGCGATCCTTAGCCGGGTGGTTGAAGAACCGCGGGGCGCCCGATGCTCGCGTGGCTGTGCTGGCGAAATTGCCACCTGCTCCCACCTGGCCCGTGGCGTTCGCGCTGGCCGCGGCCCAATGCAACGCACCCCTACGCGACGTGCTGCTCAGTTTCGGATTCGGCTGGGCCGAGAACATGGTGCAAGCCGCGATGCGCGCGGTACCGCTCGGCCAGAGCGCAGCGCAACGCATGCTGGCCCGCTTGATCGAGTCGCTGCCGACAGCGGTGCAGCGCGCCGCCGCACTGGACGACGATCAGCGCCAGGCTTTCACGCCGATGCTCGCGATCCTCAGCGCACAGCACGAAACGCAATACTCGCGCCTGTTCCGCAGCTGAATTGGCCCACCCCGAAGCGCCTTCGGCGCTCCCCCTCAACGGGGCGCTGCCAGCGGACCGGCACAGCCGATTCCGCGGCAACCGCTCGATGCCCTGCGGCGCCTGAGGGATGAGTCACGCTTCGGCTGGCCGACATAATCGTCGGCATGAACGCACTGCATCACATCGCCGGGCGCACGCGCAAGCTGCCGCCACTTCGGGTCGGCGTCGGCGGACCGGTCGGCTCGGGCAAGACCACGCTGGTGGAAATGCTGTGCAAGACGATGCGCGAGCGCTACGACCTGGTGGTCATCACCAACGACATCTACACCAAGGAGGACCAGCGGCTGCTCACCGTCGCCGGTGCGCTGGCGCCAGAACGCATCATGGGCGTGGAAACCGGCGGTTGCCCGCACACGGCCATTCGCGAGGACGCGTCGATCAACCTCGAGGCCGTCGATCGCATGCTGGAGAAGTTTCCCGATGCCGACATCGTGTTCATCGAGTCCGGCGGCGACAACCTGGCCGCCACCTTCAGCCCCGAGTTGAGCGACCTGACGATCTATGTCATCGACGTGGCGGCCGGCGAGAAGATCCCGCGCAAGGGCGGCCCCGGCATCACCAAGAGCGACCTGTTCGTGATCAACAAGACCGATCTGGCACCGCACGTGGGCGCCGACCTGGGCGTGATGGAGGCCGACACGCAACGCATGCGCGGCAGCAAACCCTATGTCATGAGCAACCTGCGCACGCACGCCGGGCTGGACGCGGTGGTGAGCTTCATCGAGACGCGCGGTTTGCTGCGTTAGAGTGACGGGTGTTGTGAAACCACTTACTCAGGAGAAAAGAACATGGGATTGATGAGCTTCTTCAAGGATGCAGGCGAAAAGCTGTTCGGCAAAGGCGAGGCCAAGGCCGCCAAGGAAGCCGCCGCGGCCACGCCGACGCCTGAAAAGGTGGCCGCGCTCAGCTCGGCGGCCGGCAAGGCGATTTCCGACTACATCGGCACGCAGGGTTTGAGCGCCGAGGGCCTGGACATCGGCTTCGACGCCGCCGCCGGCGCGGTCACCGTGGCCGGCGTCGTGCCCGACCAGGCCACCAAGGAAAAGATCGTGCTGTGCTGCGGCAACGTGGCCGGCGTCGAATCGGTGAACGACCTGCTGGTCGTCAAGGAGCCCGCACCCGAGGCGCAGTGGCATACCGTGGTGTCGGGCGACAACCTGTCGAAGATCGCCAAGAAGTTCTACGGCGACGCCAACAAGTACCCCGTGATCTTCGAGGCCAACAAGCCGATGCTCAGCCACCCGGACAAGATCTACCCGGGGCAGATGCTGCGCATTCCTCCGTTGGCCTGACCCCAAGGGGGTGAACCCGCGCCTCGCGAGCGCCTTCGCGCTCGCGTGTGGCTGGTGAGCGCCTTTCGGCATGCAAGCCGAAAGCCGCCACCAGCGGCCCGGTAGAGCCGGTTCCGCGGTGGCCGCCGAGTAGATTGTGGCGTCGCGA